>JABXJU010000263.1 GCA_013375405.1 Candidatus Helarchaeota archaeon | reverse complement strand
TACTAAGAAATTTGATATTACCAAGACTTCTATTAAGTATCAAGTTCCCAATTTTAAATTTGAGGCAGAAATTGAAAAAGCCGTTTATCCTTCCTCAAAAGTGATTGTATATTTTGTTAAATGCGATTATTTTTATGATAGAGATGATATTTATGGTGATTATAAAGATAATGCCGAGAGAGCAATCTTTTTCTCAAAAACCGTATTGGAATTATTAAAATATATTAATTGGAAACCAGATATCATCCATTGTAATGATTGGCAAACCGCCCTCATTCCCGCCCTTTTAAAGAATCTCTATAATAAGAATCCAATTTATCAACCTATTCGGACTTTATTCACAATTCATAATTTGGCCTATCAAGGCATTTTTCCAAAAAAGAAATTCGCAAAAACTGGACTCAATGCCAGTTTATTCACTTCGCAAGGGTTGGAATTTAGGGGAAAATTGAACTTAATGAAGGCAGGAATATTATATGCTGATATTTTAAACACGGTGAGTGCTAAATACGCATTAGAAATCCAAACCAAGGAATTAGGCTATGGTTTGGACGCCTTTTTAAAAGAGAAAGCAACGGATTTATTCGGTATTATGAATGGGATTGATTATGAATTGTGGAATCCTAAACTCGATTCATATATTTGGTATAACTATGACGAAGATTCGCTTGATAACAAGCGTCTTAATAAATTAGAATTACAAAAAGAGAGTAGTTTACCACAAAAGGATGTACCATTGATAGGAATAATTTCTAGATTAGTCGATCAGAAAGGATTTGACTTAATTGAAGAAATTATTGACGATCTTATGCAACTAGATTTACAATTTATCCTACTTGGAACTGGGCTTCCTAAGTACCATAAATTAATGCGGAAAATCGGTAAAAAATATCTGAAGAAAACCGTGATTTTCCTTAAATTTGATAATATTTTAGCCCATAAAATAGAAGCCGGGTCCGATTTTTTCCTGATGCCGTCATATTATGAACCATGTGGGCTAAATCAATTAATTAGCCTTCGATATGGAACTATTCCGATTGTTCGATATACAGGAGGGCTTGCAGATAGTATATCCGATATTCTTACAAGTCCAGACGAGTCTGGTGTGGGCTTTGTTTTTCATAAATATGAGAGCCGAGAACTCTTGCGAACTATTAAAGAAGCCCTTAAATTTTATAAGGATGAAAACCGAAGATTATTAGTCATGAAACGAGGCATGCGAAAAGATTTCTCTTGGATGGTCTCTGCAGAGAAGTATGAGCAACTTTACCAACGTGTCCTTCAGAAAAATTAATAATTTAAAATGTATGTTAGATATATAATTATCTAAATAGGAGCGAGGATTAATTATAGAGTGAGTCATTCGATGAATTTTAGTGATCTATTACAAAAATCAAGGATTGTAGCGGAACCCAATGAGGAATTAACTCCGGAAATTTCAGCCTCATTAGGTGCGGCCATGGGGACATTATTAAAGAATCAAGGGACCATTACAGTAGCGCGTGATTTTCGGCCAGATAATAGAATGTTAAAACGTGCATTTGTTTCCGGTATTATGAGTGCAGGTCTTAATATTATGGACCTCACAGCGGCACCAATTCCAGTACTTCAATTTGCAATTCGCCGTTTTGGCACAGTAGGGGGCGTGATGTTTACGAGTCATCACGTGCATCACTCTGATAAAATTGAAGTGAAAATGTATAATCGAAGTGGGATTGAATATAATCGAAAAGACGTGCAAAATCTATTGAATATTTGTGAACAAGACAAGATAAAGCGGAGTAAATCAAATAAAATTGGAAACCTAATTCAAACCCTTGAAGTAAACGAGCTTTATGAACGAGCTATCACAGAATTCATCGATGCGGCATCATTTGAGGATTTAAATTTACAAATTGTCGTTGATTGTTCAAATGGGCCAATTGGAGCAATAATTCCTTCATTATTAAGTCGGGTAGGTGTTGAAGTAGTTGCCTTGAATTCATATTCACCCTCTATATTAAAACGGCTTCCTACATCAAGTTCCCTCAAAAAATTATCGAAAGTTATTACATCAACCGATGCAAATTTTGGGGTTTGTTTTGATGTAGATGGATCTCGTATTATCTTTTTTGATGAACAAGGGAATTATATTCCTTCTGATCTCATGCTTACTCTCTTTGTGATAGAGCAACTAAAGAAAAAGGCCTCAGTCTTTATCACAACAGAAACTACGACCAAGATTCTTGAACAAATAATCGGTGAAGTCCCAGGCGCGAAATTGATTCGAGTTAAGAATATTCCCGGACAAGTCGCTAACACTGTTCGAGTACGCCGTGCTCATTTTGGCGGAAGTGATACAGGAAAGCTCAGATTTCCAGAGTATGCATTCTTTTCAGATACAGCACTTGCAACCTTAAAGTTATTGGAAGTCATTGTAAAAAGTGGTAAAACTCTAACAGAATTACTCGCGGATACTCCTCAAATAAAAAAATCTCAATATGAAATATCCACATCTAACGAAAAAATGACGAATTTCCATGAAATTATTGAGAGAAATCTTAGTGATCTTAAGGTAATAGATACTTTAATCGGATTGAAAATATTTTTCGGATCAGACCTTGGGTGGATCCATATTGTGCCCTCTTTTGATGAAAATAAACTTCTACTTAGTGGCGAATTTTCTAAACCTGCTAAAGGACCTGAATTATTTAAGACAGTTGAGTATGCTTTGGAAGGAAAACTGACGAAACCACATTTAAAATAAAATTTATATGATCTAAATGTTTTAATTCTAACTTTTCTAAATATAAGTGGCCAAAATGGAAAGAGAATCATTTGATGTCATAATCATTGGTGGAGGTGCTGCAGGAACTGCTTGCGCAGCACTATTATCCAAATGGGGGCTAAAAATTCTTCTGATAGAAAAAGAATCAAACTTAGGGGGGAGAGCTTCTACATTAGAACTTCCTAATGGATTTTACATTGATTCTGGCGTCCATGGAATCCCATATTATGATTTGGGATCTCTTAAACTAATTGAAAAAGAACTCAATATCGATTTAGAACTAGTAGATTATGATCCTCTACTAGCATTTTATGATACCGAAGAAGAAATCTGCGTAGAAGTCTCCGATTTTAGTAATAAAGGTTTTAAGGAAATCGATCGTATTTGGGGAAATGGGCAATTTATTAAACTATTAAACATATTGCGGAAAGCCACGGATGAAGAGGCGGACAAATTAGATGATATTTCGGTAAAGGACTATTTTGGACAATTCTCCAAGTATATACAATTTCAACAATTACTTCGAGCAATAAATGGAATGATTACTATCACTCCAGAATTGGGTTCCGCAGGTGAATTCATCCGAAGTTTTTCAAAATTATTTTCTTCCAAAAGACCGATAACATATCCTAAAAGTGGTGGAATTCAATCTCTATCTGAACTAATGAGTGATATCTGTAAGGAAAATGGCGGAGAAATCCGAACTGCAACTAATATCAAAGAAATTTTAGTTGAAAATGGAAAGGTTCTAGGTGTGAAAGCGGATTACACAGATAAAAAAGGTGAAACGATTCAGCAAGAATTCAACGCCCAGAGTATTATTGTTACAATTCCACTCCAATTTCTATTTCAAATCATATCACAGGAATATTTTTCAGAGACCTTTGTAAACAAGATCGAATCTTTACAAGATACACAATCCTGTGCTCAAGGCATTGGATTTACATTTAAAGAGGGATTATTGAAAGATTTTCTATGGAATCCGAAGTGCTGGGGAGCTATCGTGTTTCAACCTGGTAAAAAACCTAGGTATTTATCAGTTCCCACTGCCTTAGTGGAAGATTTAGCCCCACCAGGCAAACATTATTTGTTTTATGGAGTTGTCGCCACTCCTCAAGAAGTGAAAGACAAAAAAGCCACGAAAGCTCTAATTAAAGAACTAATCGATGAGATTAATAAGTTATTTCCACGCTTAAAAGAATTCAAAATTTGGCATTTTAGTGGCTCAAGTGAAATGGTCCTTGGAACTGCAAAGCGAGTAGGATTGACAGGTCAATTTAAACCCGCGAATCTCTCTCCAGATGTTGAGGGGCTTTTTTTTGCGGGCGATACTGCAGCTGGGGGGGGTCCTGGGTTAGAATGTGCTTATAATAGTGCCATGAGATGCTCAAAGAAAGTCTATGAATATGTCTCGTCGCGCTCAAAAAAAGAAGGAAAGAAGAGTTTCTCTCATTGAATTTCACCCAATTCCTTTGATAATGGTATAGATTTCTCTCAGCTTTGTGAGTTATTGAAGTGCAAATAAAAAATCAGTCTTGATCATTTTATAAAGCTGATTATTCTTATTATCTAATTAACAATTAGTGTATTCTCACATACTTAGGGGATGAGTACTTGGATACATCATTGAAACAAAATTTGTTATGTGATAAATGCGGGGCTCCAATCACCATAACGAAAATTGCATTGAAAATACCTTTTTTTAAACTTTCCACGTATATGATCGTAGTCGGAAAATGTCCCGAGAAACACAAAAAGAAATTTCGCACCCCTCTATCAACCGGAATTGCCGCACTTTCAATATTAGAATCTCACATGTTGAAATGTGTCAAATGCGATCAATCTATTACCTTTAAGATCTCTGTGAAGGAAGATTCTGATGCGAAGTTGAAAATTACATGCCCTAACCATGGTACAAATAGCTGTGAGGTCCCTATACAGATTTACAATGAGCTCAAACTGAAGGGGAAGCAGATAAAGCAAGGTAAAGTTGTTAAAAAAAGATTCACAGAATCTGATAAGATTGGGATTGTGGGACTGGTATTTAGTGGAATCTCCCTTGTACATATCTTTGTCATCATTTTCGTCTTACCAAATTTAGTTGCTGGTTTACCCCCAGAAGATATGTGGATGGCACTCCCATTGTATCTTTGCACTGGTGTAGTCGCATTACTTTTTGTTCTCCTTGCTTTAGGCCTTTTATTATTTGTAGTTGACCACCATACCATATTATCCTATACAAGTATGGCAATTAATGGTACATTGTTAATAATATACATCATCTGGCTTGTGATCAATATTCCAAATGTTACTTAGAGTCTTAAATTTCGTATAGATCTGTAGCATAACAATATAAAAAAAACCCAGTCTGAACTTTGAGAGTTATTATTGAGTTTTTTAGTTCTGCTTAAATTTCCTGTAGTTTTTCTTT
>JABXJU010000262.1 GCA_013375405.1 Candidatus Helarchaeota archaeon | reverse complement strand
CAGTTTCACAAGTAATGGCTCTAATACACCAAATTCTTTCATATCAAGAACTTTTCCAGTAAAAACCTCAAACCCATAATATTTATTTTCTGATGAGTGGTGTTTTGCACGTAGTTCTACAATAATATCAATGGGATCATAGCCTGCATTTCCAGCTAAAGTCTTTGGAATAGTTTCGAGTGTATCGGCAAAAGCTTCTATTGCGAGTTGTTCTCTACCTCCAATTTTATTTGCATATTGTCTTAATTTTTTTGCTAATTCTATCTCTAAGCTACCTCCCCCAGTAATATATTTGTTGTTCTTCACAATGTCAGCTACTACAGACATTGCATCAATTAAAGTCCGTTCTACTTCATGTAATAAGTGTTCGATGCTCCCTCGTATTAAAATACTCACTGAGCGAGGATTTTGGCAATCTTCAATAAAGATCATTTTTTTAGTTCCAATCATTTTTTCTTCGATTTGTCCTGCGTCCCCTAATAGCTCGGGAGTAAGGTCTTCTAAACCTGATACTACCTTTCCGCCAACAGCTCTTCGAATTTTCATCATTTCTTTCTTTTTAATTCGTTTAATAGCTAAAATTTTATTTTTTGCTAAGAGATGCTCCACTAATAATGTCATGCCTTTTTGAGATATTACAACATTAGCACCCACATCACGAATTTTTTTTACCATACTCCGAAGAATGTCCTCTTCCTCATCTAAATAAGATTTGATTTGATAAGGATTTGTAATTCTAATTTCAGTATCAAATTTCGTTTTTTCAATTTCAAGTGGCATATTGAGGAGGGCAATTTTTGCATTATCCACTTTTTTAATCATGAGAGGATGTTCAATCTCCTTTTCGAGAATAATACCATCAACCATAATAGTATCCGATAGACTAGTACCCTGATGTTTTACAATCTGAATCTTTTCAATATCTGCATAGGATGAATTATCTCGAATCTCTTGGATTTTCAAAATACTCTGAACTGCAATATTTGCAAAATATTCTTCCTTATCCCTCAATAATTTACTATTAATTGCACTTTTTGCAATTTTCTTTAAGATTTCATGGTTATCTAATGTAATTGGTAGAGCTAAATCTTGAAGGATTTCCTGAGATTTGGCGAGAGCTTTCTTGTAACCGTTTATAATAGTGTTAGGATGAATTTTTACTGTTAATAATTTTTCAGCTTGAGTTAATAATTCAGTTGCTAATAAAACAGCTGTGGTTGTACCATCTCCAACCTCGCTATCCTGTGTTCTCGCAATTTCGACCATAATTTTAGCAGCCGGGTGGCGGACATCGATTTCTTCAAGGATAGTTGCACCATCATTTGTAATGACGATCCCTCCCAGACGATCCACCAGCATTTTATCCATTCCCCGTGGCCCGAGTGTGCTTCTTACGGTTTCGCCAATAACTTTAGCGGCAGTTATATTTACCCTTACTGCCTCTTCGCCTTCAGTTCTTTTACTACCTTCCTTTAAAATTAAGGGGGACTTTTTAACCAGTTTCATGCGGGATTAGCCTCTGTACCGCCCACATTTTTTTAGAATTTTAAAAATCAGAATCAATTATATTAATAAAATTGAATGTTGATTTCTTTCTTTATCTTAAAATCATCATACTCTTTAGGGGTTTCAATTTTTAGTTGCAACCCTCCAATACTAATAATGATATTATTAATTGCTTGGACTTTACTTATAGAATAGATATAGGCATTTAAGACCAATTTCTGATCATTCTTTGATGCTGGTTTAGTATCAAAAATTATTTTCACAGTTTCATCTTCTTTAAAGGGATTAATCTCGTTTACCAATTCCAATCTCATTTGAGTTTGGTTTTTTTCAGTGTTTATGAAGATTAAATCAACGTTACTGATACTAGATTTTTCTATTTTTTCAATAGTTCCAATTAATTCAAGCATATATACCATCTTTTTATTGAATACAATAGAAGTTTATGATTAATTTCTTATTCTTCTTCCATTTCTTCTTCTTCTCCAGCTTCCATTTGCTCTATGAATTTATTATAGACATTACGAACGCGTTCTGCTAAAGGTCCACTGCCTTGCACACCTTTTTCAGTAACTTTGATTTTATTCAGCACAATAATTGCATCAGCTTCCGTATCTAATTTCACTTCTCCACGGGGGAAAATAGCTTGAAGATCTTCTGCTAATCGCTTTAAATTAAAAGCTTTTTTAGTTTCAATGATTTCATGGATGGTTTGGCCATAAATTATGATTTTGTTATATTTAATGCCCTCCGTATCCATGGCATCTTTTAAGCAAATAGTCATAGTATCGCGGTCGTATCCAATGAGTGCTCCTGTATATGTTTTTGTGTTTGTTATGATTCTCACTCTGGAATTTAGCATTTTGGTAAATTCCGAAAAGAACTTACCTTCTGCAACTCTGCTCATTTTTCAAGTTCTCCAAGTAATATATTTAATTTAAGAATAATTTCAAAAGAAGATTTTTAAAAATTATGGATTTAAATCATATATGATTTTTATTATAAAATAGATTAGGTAAGAAATTATTATTAAAACTTAAAAATCCGCTGATATTAAAGATCCAAATATAAATTAATTTAATTATTCTAATAACCGATCTAATTCTTTTTTTAACTGTTCAATAGAATTAAATATGATGAATTTTTTCTCAAAATCTTTAATTATTTCATCAATAGAATGTGAAATTAAATCTTTTTTATTGCCATTAGTATCGTAATAAGTTTTAGGACGGAAGATATAGATTTTTTTATAGACGGATTGATGTTTTTTAAGAAATTTTTGGAATACTGTTTTAGAGTGGAGGGTCATGTGTATATCAAAAATTTTAGGATATTCGTGTTGAGTTAAAGGATAAATATCCTTTAGTTCTTCGGGAATAATTCCGAAAATTGGGGAATATAAACATATATGGATTAGATTTCTATGGGGATTTTGATTAATAATTTCAGACCATTTTTGAAATTGGGTTGAATTTTCAAATCGAATATCTAAATCAGGTATTAATAACAAAAATTGGGCGTTAGGAGGGGGTGTGTATATCTCATCAAGTTTTTTTTCATGGCGTTTAACTTCAGGGCGAAGAAGAGATTCAGGACCACCATAGAAGAATCCGGATTTTTTAGTTATTGGATCGTATGTAAGAAAAAACTCTGAGTATTTTGATAAAATATAATTCAATGCATCAATTAAGGTAGGATGTGCTCGTATTCGTTCTTGTACTAATTCCCAAAGACGATTTTCACGAATAGCAACACGTATCCGTTTAATCTCATCAATTGTAATATACAGATTGTGCTTGGCAAGTAAATATTCGCGTTGACGGTTGTCCAGTTCTTTTAAATCGTGAGGGGTGAATTTTGTGCAAATGGGACAAACACATGGGAATTCTTCAAGATTCTCAAATCGGAGAGTACCACTAACGGTCAAATATCGATTGTCCCGTGCATATAATGCATATGCAGAAGAATCGAAAAGATCAATACCTAACGCGACGGCTAATGCAAAAAATATTGGATGGCCGATGGAAAAGCCATGAAAAGGACGAGATGGAATTAAATTTTTTTTGGTCACTAAAATAGTCTCAGCAACTTGTTTGAAATTATATTTTTGAAGAGAAGGTGCTAAGGTGCCCAGAGGATGAACATCAAAATCAAGACCCGACAATTGTTTTGCGCAATTTTCTAATAAATCTAAAAATTGCCCACCTTGGATTGGAGCTGCCCAAAAGATTTTCTCATTTTGGCGAATTTCTATACATTCCTTTGCGGCTTCGATGGTTTTTAATACACCCTCCCGAGCTATATCATAGTCATTAGTCTCAGTAAATACATCCAAAATTGTAGCAATATCTGGCTCTAGGATTTCTTCAAATTGAATGATTTCGCGATTGGTCACTCCTAACTCCTTTTTATACATCCAGGCCTGATAGGCGCCGGAGTCTGTCATGATCGCCTTATGAAAATTAATTAAAGTGTGAACCCCTTGGTTAGCTTGTTCTCGTAATTTTGGGGTTCGGTAAATGATATAAGCGTTCGTAATTAACATTTGGATTTTAAATTCATGCTCTAATTCCTTTGCAGGAATTATAGGAATATTCGGATTATAGACAGGCATAAGGGTCGGAGTTAAAACATATCCATGGGATGTTTTTATTCGTCCTAGCCGTCCTGCAGCGTCTCGTGCAATTATTTCAAACATTTTTAAATTCCTGAGATTACAAAGAAGGTATTCTTTTAATCGATAGAAACCTTATCTAAATACTTTAGTAGTTTTTCTCTAATTTTTTGTGGAGATGGTATATCTCGCACGATTTTTCCATCTTTAATAAGGGGAATTAATAATGATGTCATTTCTTTTTTGCATTTAGGGCAAAGTGGGGGACTTGCATCTTCGAGCGCCAGTAGATCAATGACACAATTTTGACATCGCCACACTTTCTTTCGCCCGTTCAATCTATCGCGTTTTGCGCTGTATTCCCAATTCCCATCACGGAAGACACTAATAATATCTAATCCAAAATCGATGGTAGGGGCATTTGAGAGAGATGAGCCAACACCAAACCCATCTACTTCAGGTATTGTCAATTTTTTTATCCTTTCTTCATCAATTCCCCCGGAAACAAATATTTTTATATCCTTATGCCCCCTTAAATCCAATTCCCATCTACAATCCTTTATTATTTTTAAAAAATTGCCCCTTCTACTTCCAGGGGTGTCTAATCGAACCCCTGTGAGATTTTCCACATTTTCTGCGGCCATTACTACTTCATCACGTTCGTCTCGATATGTATCACATAATGCGATACGGGGCACTTCAGACGAAATAATCTCATCAAATGCTTTCCAAGCTTCGATTTGGTCTCCAAAAACTATAATGAGAGCATGTGGAATCGTTCCACTTGGCGGAACATCCAATAATTCGGCACTTAAAACGCATGAAACTCCATCTAAGCCAGCTAAATAACAAGAATAATCTATCATTGGAGAGATAGAGGGATGCATTCGTCGAACACCAAAGGAAAGAATTATTTTATTGTTGGCAATTTTACGTATTCTAGCAGCAGACGTTGCTATTCCAGAGGCCTGACAAATTAATCCTAATAAGGGAGTTTCTAAAACTGAAAAATCTGCGTAATTACCTTCTATTGTTAAATACGGTAATCGATAGCCATTATAGTCGGTTGGATAGATAATACTACCTTCAGGATAGGAATACA
>JABXJU010000041.1 GCA_013375405.1 Candidatus Helarchaeota archaeon | reverse complement strand
TATACTTTCGATTCCAGACTTCAGTGGGGGTTGTAACAGCAGAAGATACATTCAATGGAATACAATATAACCCCATGAGAATCATAAGAACAAATAATAATGGAAATATCGATTTGCGACGGTAAAATTTTTTAAAATAAATGCCTAAATTCATTGTTATCTCTTATTTTAAATTTCTATTACTAAGTTAATTATGTAATTTCTTTCATGAGAGTTCAATTATTAAAATCTTTAGTTCTCAAAGGAGGCGGGGGCTTAACTTTTTAAGGGAGGATTCTTTTCCCCTAAATAGGATATGACAGATAAGAACCAAACGGGATGGGCGACTACTGTCGTCATTATTCTTTTCGTAATTTACGAAGTATTTACAATTGTTTTCCAGTTTTTATTCCTATTTACCGGTGATCTGATTGAGTTAGGGTTTGATCTCTTATTTATTCTCTTATTAGTCTTTTTTTATGATGTGGATGCACTCATTCTTCTGATTGAACTGATTCCATTTGTAGATATCATCCCGCTTTTCGCAATTTATATGATTATGAAAGTTGCCACAGCAAATATCCCGCGGAAACCGTTAATAAACATGAAATTTAATTTTTTCAAGTTGGGGAAGGAGGAATCGCAACAATCTAGCGAAAGTGAGATAGAGGCATCATATGTAGTGACTGAGGAAGATAAAATTTATCAAGCGGAATCAAATGAAGAGGTTTGTGTGATTTGTATGCGAACCCTTCAAGATGGGGATGAAGTGGTAACCTGTAGGAATGGACATTTAGCACATGTAACACATATTCAACCTTGGACGGAATCCATGGACAGGGAAATTTGTCCAATGTGTCGTATAAGATATCCAAAAGTTTTAATCTCCAAGACCTACCGGTTAAAATCAAATGTCTAATTCGCAAAAATTCTTATTGTTTAAAATTTGTAAAATATGGGCTTTAATTAGAATAAAAGTAATATACTAACAATGCGTTATTGAAGTAAAAAATTCACGATGCGATTGAAAATACCAAAGAAGTTTTAAGTGAGTTTTAATTACTTCAATCAATTATGGATCATGTGTATGAGAAGCCGAGGACGCAGAGAAAATGACACGGAATAGACGAAATAAGCGCGGATCTTCACGGCGTATCTTATTATTTGTGGTGTTGAGTATTTTAGTCTCTATTCAAATTTTTACGATGAGTTTGAATCAGAGTCATGCGGCATATTATGGAATCCAGTTTGGAACGGAAGCGGAAGTTGGTTCCGACACTCCAGACGATGTGTGGCAAGTAGAAAAACTTAGGTATGGTTATATTGCGAATGGGCAGACGAAACCGGAGGTCGATTTATTGGGATTAAATGTTACTAGGAATGCAAATAAAACGGATTATGGTGTTAAATCCGATAATATAACAGTTAAATCTTATACAAATGGGACAATCGATTACTATTACAGTTATAATTTTAGTATTCCGCTTGGAGATCTGATAAATGTATCATATACTTTTCTAACTAATAAAACATACAACACCTCAGCTATTGAGTTTCGCAATTGGACCAGCCCTGCAAAGTTCGAGAATCAATCAATAGTGGAAAACAATGCGAGTAAGACTAAAATTCCCCTTGATTTTTATAATAAATCGATCGAGGAGCTGGGGATTTTAATTCATATTAATATCACGCATTCGGCGAATTTCACCTTGTGGTTTAATCTTACTCTTGAGGTCTGGTATAACGTTAGTCAAGTCATGACATTATATTTTGGGTCGGTTAGTCCAGGGAATACGAGTCTCGTCAATGCTTTAACGTCCTGGATTTTTCTCGATACGGATGGAGATGATAAGCTCAATTATGCAATTAAGTGGGTTTATGAGAATAGAACCTTTTTATATAATATCTCGTCCAGTTCATTTACTTCCGAGGGGTGGTGGAACGGGGAATTTGCTAAATGTTGGACAGGGATAGATTGGCAAGATGGCGATTCTGGGCTGGAGAAGAATATTGGAATTTTGGAGACTAACAGATTGAATGTAACTCTACCAGACTTCATTGCTAATCTCAATTCATCTGTAAAATACGCGGTTTGGTCTCAGAAAATAGAACCGACTTATGATTGGTGGGATGCGCTTCCTAATGATCCAAATTGGGAAATTACTAGCGAAATTCCTGGGTTTCAATTCGCCTTTTTGGGCCTAGGTTTAGTTCTAATTGGATTAATTTATCTGATAAAAATGAAAAAATTCCCGAGTAAAAAGAAGATGGTGTAAAAGAGGGCAACTTTTATGGAAGAATATTATGAGTGGGAAGAAAAAGAACCATTAACCTTCGAGGATTTTAAGAGAATAGTGGGGAAATATTTTAAAATCATTAAAAGTTACATTGCCCCGGGCACGGGAATTCCAACTTTCACGGTTCAACCGCTAGAGGGAGTATCACCGGAATCGAAGAAAGAGTGGGCTAAATATGATTTGAAACAGAGGTTCAATGAATTAGTGGAAGAATTAGACGAGCATGAACATTATCCCTTTCTTCGGCGTCAAGGGGCATTTCCATTATTACGCGGACAGAGACAAATTCCCACAGTCAAGTCGGATGAGATGATTCTTCGCTTATTACCAAAGAAAAAGGAAGAACCGAAAATAAGAAAAATCAGTATCAATGCGCTTTTGTTTATCATAACGATTGGGACTGTGATGGGAGCTGGTATTTACCTGTTATTATCGGATCTTTATGTTACTTTCTTTAATACGTCGGCAGTATTTTTTTATTTCCTTATTTTGGGCTATACAATTGCAATTTTAGGAGTAATTGGAATTCATGAACTCGGGCATATAACAGCCTGTCGGATACATAAGATAAAGAGTTCATATCCGTATTTCATTCCATTTATCCCACCGCTTGGGACCATGGGTGCCGTAATCATTCAAAAATCACCCCCTAAGAATAAGGATGAGCTTTTTGATGTAGGTTTAACAGGTCCCTTGTTCGGTTTCCTTGTCACCATTGTTGTAACCATCATTGGATATATGTTAACGATTGCATTTACCAATGCTCAAGTTTTTACTGCAACTGGATATACTATAGAGCAATTATCGGGGACACAGTTCCCCGATCCACTTCTGTTTCGGATATTAGAGCAATTTATGTTGCAATCCTTTCCATATAATGTCTATATTACGGCTCCTGGTGGGAGTATGGTCTATATGCTACACATCATTGCGTTTGCTGGATGGATTGGTTGTTTTGTGACCGGATTGAATCTCTTTCCGATTGGGCAATTAGATGGAGGCCATGTCTCTCGAGCAGTCTTTGGAGATAGATATTATCGCATTGTGAGCTGGATCGCATTTCTAGGCATGCTTTTAATTAATTGGCTGATGGCGTTCCTCGTTCTTATATTGAGCAGGTTCTCCTTTGACCATCCAGGCCCTTTAAATGATATAAGCCCTCTCAGCACATCAAGGAAACTTGCAAGCGCTAGCTTCTTTGTAGTCCTCCTTTTGACGGTGCCGATGGGCAGTTTCTGGTTTTAAGAGAAGATTAAGTATAACTTGAGGTAGTGGGATTGCTCACTAGATAAAAGCAGACAATTAAGGGAGGGGTGGTTTTCCGGGGTTCATAATGTTATTAGGATCGATCAATTGCTTGATTTTACGCCAGATTTCGCCATACATCCCAAGTTCTTGAGAATTAACAACTCCAGGGAAGGCACGGAAGAACCCATAAATTCCAATATCTAAGAACGAGGCACGGATATCTTTGGCAAGTTGACGAACTAGTTCAACCTCTTCGGGTTTTCCGCCATCCCACATTACACAGGGGTCAATATAGGTAAGTTCTCCATGAAATGGATGCATTGGCAGTGCTTCAAAATGCAAAGTATCTAGATCGTTTTTCTGACAGAATTTTTTCGAAGCTTCATAATATTTCGTAACATTCTTTAAAGGTCCATAGCAAGAGCATCCCCAAAGATTGCCTTTACGCCAGCCTCTGATAAAGCTCCGCATATAACGGTGGTCCAATAGAAATTCTTTCTCCATAAAATCAGGGAAGTTCATATCTTCGCCGCCTGCGGCTTCAGCAATCTGAAGTACCCGGCTTTTCTGCTCTGCAACTTCCTCACGTGTCCCTTCAAGAAACACCAATGCAGCAAACAGTTCTTCTGTTATGTTCTTTGTATTCATAAAAAGTTCTAAGGCGAGTGGCGCAAATGTCATAACCCATACTCCCGCGACTAGATTCTGAAGAGTGTACTGTTTTGCGGGATCTATCATCGATTGAAAATTTGGAAATCTGATCATGCGAATCTCAATTTTTTCTGGCATGGGGTAAAGCCGAATCCTTCCCTCTGTGGCAACTCCCATAGTCCCAACGTTCGCTTGAAATAACTTAGCTAAGTCTGGACCGTTGACAATCCCGCAATAGGGTCCAGGGGAATTTGGTGTGGCTGCAGAGCCCGTATCCAAAATTTTTCCATTAGGAAGAACGATTTCCATTGTAATCAAATGATCAATCCCATAACGTGTAGCAGTAGGATAAATTCCTCTTAACATATAGTTGGCGAGGACTGAAGCGGTAGCGGGCGCATCCGGGGTCAAGCAGCGTAAGTGAGGATATTTATTTAGAGCTACTACCAGTTGGGTAAAATTAACTCCCGGGCCAATCTTAGCGATCATCATTTCCTCGTCAATTTCAATGTGGGTCATTCGACGCATATCAAGCAGAATTCCACCATGAGTGGCAATGCATAAACCTTTCCGATTTATTCCTGCTGCGAATGGGACGACTGGAATTTTATACTCATTTGCTATACGAACGATTTGTTGAATTTCTTCTGTAGTTGCAGGCTGGATGACATAATCGGGTCTATGGGGAACCACAATAGGAAATTGATCATCCCGTTCATAAGGGATCATATCGGCGAGATCATCGGAAATATGTTCTTCTCCGACAATTTTTGCTAATTTAGAAGTAATTTCAGGTTTACTCATTCAATCCCTCCGCTAATAATTCACTAATATCAGATATTTCGAGTGATACTCCTTTAAAATCTTGGAATGCTTCAATAAAATTATTTTTGCAAAATGGACAGGCTGAAGCTAGAACCATGGGATTTAACTCAAGGGCTTCGTTCAACCGATTCGTTGCAGCCCATTTCGCAAATTCAGGATAGGCAGCTCGCACACCCCCTCCAGCGCCACAGCAAAAAGATTCTTTTAAAGTCCGCGGCATTTCTTGTAAATCTACTTGTAGCTTTTTCATAACTTTCCGCGGTTGCTTATAAATTCGCGTATGGCGACCCAAATGGCAAGGATCGTGATAGGTGACAACCTTAGAGAGGGGGTTTAAGTTCAATTTCTTATTTCGGATCAGATTTAGGAAAAACTGAGTGGTATGTTCGATTTTAAAAGGGGGAGAAAATCCGAATTTTGGATAATCCTTCTTAAATGCACGGTAACAACCCGCGCATGAGAATATAACTCGCTCAGCGCCAAGCCCTTCTAATACTTCGATATTATGGGAGATTAGTTCTTGAACCTGATCCAATTGCCCAGTACGAATCAGTGGTGATCCACAACACCATTCCTCTGATCCAAGAATAGTGAAAGGGATCCCAGATGCTTTGAGAACTTTCACGGTCGCCTGAGCAATTTCCTGTCGGCGATAGGAGGAAGTACAGCCAACAAAGTAAACGATGGGAGCCTCAGAAGGAAGTTCGTACGATAGCCAAGCAGAACGATCTTTCGGGGATTCATGATAGGGATTATGATCTTTGGCAATGCTTTGAGCAAATTCAAGATGTTTTGGTAAGGGACCCCAACCTTTGGAAACACAGAACGCTTTCATAGTTTCGAAAAGGTCCACTTGATCAATTTTCACTCCTGAATACTCGTGACATTGTTCCACACATGCAGAACATCCTGTGCATGTATAGAGAATATCCAAAAATCGTGGGCTTGCTTCTTGAAGTGTTTCTTCTATAAGAGCACGTCCTAATTCAATCCGCCCAGATGAATAAAAGGCTTCAAAGCCAAAACGAGCTGCTGTGGGACAAACTGGGACCCAATCGTCAATTCTATGCCAATCTGCCGCATAGCACAGATGGCAGTGCATACAATGATTCAGCTCTGGGTAGAATTTCATAAGTTCTAGTTTGATTTCTTCCTGATCCATCCTTGTTGCCTTCCTTTTAAAAATAAAAATGTCAATTATATTATAATTTATAATCTAATTATTGTTTCCCTTGATAGGCGGAGGAATTTTCAAGAACTCGATAGAGTCGTTCTCAAGTTCAAATAAGCTGTAAGCGAAGTCATGTAACTGACCGGGATTGATACAAGTCGTATTACCAAGTTGAATAGTCCCAGGACTTTCATGAATATGTCCGCAAAGAACTAAGGTAGGTTGATATTTTAGAATAAAGTTTCGGATATCTAGGGAGCCAACTGATTCCCCTTGCACGGTCGTATCTATTAATGAATTATAAGGTGGGGAATGCATCACATAGATTGCCTTGGAAAAGTCTGTGGGTTTTGGAAGGGTGTCCAATAATTCTGCAATTGAAGGTTGAGATTTTAAATATGCTTCAAAATCAATTTTCATGGCCATTCCATCATTTTGAAAAAGAATAGCAGTTCCAAATTGTTTCTGTGAGATCCCTCTCGAATCCCGTCGTTCTATATTTTTTAAGGAGAAGGGAGTTGGGGGGACGTATTTAAAGCCAATCACTTCAAAATCTTCGATTGAAATTTTATTCCCATGTAAAAAGTGGCAGAGACCATCTTCCTGCATTTCCAGAATATTGCATTCAAGTGGTTCTAAATCATCATTTCCTAGCATCAAAAGTGTTTGTGTGCGTTCCTTGTTTTGCTCAAGTAGTGGTTTTAGGAATTCATCTATAAAATTCCTTTGCACATCAATGAGCCTTTTGAAGTAAATTCCATGCCTAGGAAAAAGATCACCCCCAATAATATGATAATCTGCTTCAATAGAATAAAAATTGAGGTATCTTTCTCGTTTCCCGTGCAGGTCGGAACAATAAGCAATTCGTTTCATGAATCTAATCAATCCTAATTGAATATACGAAGTAATAGAAACTTAGAATATAATTCTTATTAATTAAAAAAGGGGAAGTGCAGAGTTAAAGGAGAACGTACATTAAGACGAAAAGAACCACGACCAAGAGAGTTACTAGAATGATTATTATAAATTTTAACCGCGCGATTTGCTTCTTTAATTTTTCGATTTCGTCACTCACTGTTTCATCACAGACTCCTTATACTTCGTATAACCGCCTGAGGGCTAAATACAATAAGATCCCGCCAAGAATAACCATCAACGGTGATCCGTAAGCCACAAATACTCGGTTCATACCCCCAGTAATCATGTATGCTTCCGGATTGCTTCCGACTTCTCCAATGATAAAGGCGAGCATTCCCAATGATAATACTGCCCAGATCTTTCCCTTATCAACGTAGTCACGAATAGCATAGAAAGCAAAGAGGCAAATTGGGAAAAATCCCGCAAGAATAAACAAAATGGTATTGACGATTTCTATCGTGGAAAAAGGGAACGTGTCCGGGAAATACATCAAGGGATTTAGAACTAATTTAAGAAGTGAAGCAATAGTCAAGACATAGAAAGTCTTCTTTTGTAAGATGGTGCTTTCAATACGGAAATAGAAATAGGCGATTCCAATCCATGAAATAAAAAGGAATGCCAAGCGAAGATATAAACTGTTATCAGTAATTGCAGGTCCGCCCTGATACCACCACTTCTCAATATCATAATAATCTCCAGTAACAAAATATCGCCGGATAATCTCAATAGTCCTGTAACTCACATAAGACAACATGAATACAGTTGTTCCCGAGAAGAACGCTCGAGCTTCCGTCTCACTCTTCCGATATCGTATAAAGAAAAAAACGCCCAATAGAAAGAAAACAACAACAGCAATGAACCATAAGATGGGTTCAGTAATGTAATCTGGTATGACTGGCTGCATTCAACTACCCCAATTAAATTAATTATTCAATTAATATGTTAATGAATAATCTTAATTTTTCAATATTAAAAGTTTATTTTAAATACATAAAAGGCAGCCAATTTATTAAGAACCTCTTGAAATGTTAAAAATCAAGGTGGTTAGTGAATATGGTTTCCCTTCTCGAATCGTATGAGAATGAATTGGAGCCAGAAGTTCGTGACATTCTTAAACACATTCGAGATGGGAATGAAGCTGGGGACGATGGGATAGGGGTTCAATTCATAAGTGAAATTTAAAGTGGCCCATGAACTCTTTATCTTATAACTTTCACTCCTTTTTCCCCTAACTTTTCTAGGATAGTATCAGCACTTGGTTCTAAAGGATTATTTTGAATATTTAGGACTTTCAGGTTTGGAAGGTCGAGTAAGGATTCGGGGACCGTCTTAAACTTATTACCCTTTAAATTCAAAAGTATAAGTGACTTAAGGTCTCCAAAAGATGCAGGGAGGGTTGTTAGTTTGTTATCAATCATGCTCAAAATTCGCAGTGATTCAAGACCACCGAAGGATTCCGGCAGTTCTATTAGTCCAAGATATTGTAAATTCAGCTCTACAAGTGATTTCAGATTCCCGATGGAATCGGGTAGATGTGTAATATCATAATTTTCACTTAAATTTAGGTCCACCAGTAATTCTAGATTTCCGAGGGATTCTGGAAGAGATTTTAGTTGATTATATGAGAGATCTAGTTTCATGAGTAAATCTAGATTGCAAAATGATTCCGGAATGCTTGTTAGTCCATTTCGGGAGAGATCCAGTTTGAGAAGGGAATCTAAATTACCAAAGGATTCTGGAATAGTCGTTAATGAATTCCTGCGTAAGTCGAGCTCTTGAAGTGATTGTAGATTTCCAAAGGATTTGGGAAGTTGTGTAAGCTGATTTTCGTAAATATACAACTTTTCAAGTCTTTCTAACCGGCCAAAGGACTCTGGGAGTGATTCTAGCTGATTAGAATAGAGCCATAATGTGAGTAGTGATTTTAAATAACCAAAAGATTCAGGAAGCGTTTTAAATTTATTTCGGCTTATACTACATTCTTCAAGTGATTCTAAATCACCGAAAGTCTCAGGGAGAATAGACAACTGATTTTCCATAAAGGATAATCTTTTGAGTTTGTGCAGCTTTCCTATGGAGATTGGGAGGGTAGTCAGGTCATTAAACTTCATGAAGAGGTCTACGAGTGAAGTTAAATTTCCAAATTCATCTGGAATACGTGGTAAATCGCAAGAAGCTAACCCTAATGTGAGAACTTCCCCGTTTTCGACTTTTACACCATATTCACTCCAGCCAATTTCATCTTCTTTAGGTAACTCCCTGACTAATAATTTCTGTAATTCCTCTAATATTTGGAATTGTTCTGGTTTTACCTTAAATTTTTCTTGTAATCGCTGCCTTCTTTGAGAATCAATTCTGACCCGTTCTTCGATTTGCTCTTCCACATAAGGATTTCCACCAATGAAAATTTCCTTCCCATCGTATAAAAGGTCTTTAACTTCATCATCCTTATCAAATGAATCAATGGAAAAATTAACTGCGATTAAATTTCTGAGCGAATACACAGATTTTGGCATGGAATTCAGTATCTTAGAGGTGAAATCCAAGGATGTCACATAACCATTTTCGTCAATTTTAAAGCAACCTTTAACAGTACTTTTTATTTCTTTTTGAATCGCCTTCAGGAACTGAATTTCATCAAGATTGACTTGCTTCGCAAAAAAAGCGGCTTTTTTTAATGTAACACCAGTTTGTACGACCTCTTCTCTCCCTTTTTGAATTAATTCATAAATTTCATCAACAACATTGGACACATTCTTCCCTGTTATATTAATTCCAATGTAAGGTTGAAACGTGGCTGGAACATGACTGAAATCATCAAAGAGGGGTATGAGCCGTTTATTCTGAAATACCGCCATCTTTCGTTCTTTTCCACAGTTCTCTGACAAATTCGATGCTTCTGTACATACCGCAATGAAAGTATCAGAGACCTTTATATTATCTTCCATGAAACTTATGATATCGCCGTCTAGATATCCGTGCCATCCTTCCCAAAAATGTACTTTCTCAATACCCTCTTTTTCCTCTAGTTCGGTGGCTATTTCGCTTATTTTCAAATGTTTATCAGCCATTGCATAACTAATAAAAATCGTCAAATTCAATTTCATTTCAAACCACTTGCCGTAACACTTGGATTACTCTCTCTGCTCTTTAAATTCACTCTTTTCTGCTGATATCTCTAAATCTTTAAACACTCATCTTTGTACACAATAAGTAGATAATAATGTTGTATAATTAAAGATAATAAAAATTAATTTTTAAAAACTGATTATTGGAAACTTCTGAAAAAACTAATTATTAAAAAGTATTATGACTTATATACTAATTGCTTTGAGCAATTTGGAGGGCAGTGTAAAATGACTAAGCAGGATTTATATTACATGCTGGCGTGCCTCTTCAAGGGGTTTGCCTACATCGGAGGATGTCTTCAGAATATGAAATTAAATATATGAACCTTAAGGGGAGATTTATGTCGAAAGATATATGGGAATTATATGAGTTCTGGAAAGCGTTGGAAGGAGATTTGAAAGAGCTTGGGAAATCAGATGTAGTCTCTCAGAAACTTCTCGCTCAATTTACTAAGTACCTAAAAGATCCAAGGGAATTTATTCGAGGGAAAGTTCTTGGAATGCTAGGGGAGCGATTAAGAGAGACTAAATTTAAGGATAAAGTTTTATTAAATCCTCTTATAGAATGTTGGGATGATGAAAAATATTGGATTAGAGAAGTGGCTTCGGATCTGATTCGTCAATGGGGGAGTCAATATTTCAAACCCAAAGAAATCTTTGAAGAATTGAGCAAATATATTTTATCAAATCTTGACACACTAGAAATTGATGACCCAGCAACGGGAAACGCGCCTGGAGATCACGCAATCCGAATTTTATTTTATATATATATAGAAAATAAGTCTCTAAGAAAGATGTATGAAGAATATGGCATTAACATAATGGACGATTTTACCAAATTCTTACAGCGTCTAAAATCTAAATACGCGAAATATAAGATCGGAACTAAGGAAAGTTCCAAAACGTGTCTTGAAAATGTTCATAAAATCGTGAGATATTTCAGCTCATTTATTGAACTAGAAGAAGGCCCTTGGGATGAGGTAGTCGTGAAATTCTCGAATCAATTACAGAACTCTCGAACTTGCTGGACTTGTGCGCATTGGAGATCACAACAAGTTCCACTAGAATATTTACAAAAGTATTTACAATCAAAAGATTACGCACGATTCTATAATGTGATTCGTGACTCTTGGGAGGCAATGTTCGAAGGAGAGGATATCAATCCCTTTGATGACATTACCGGCCGTTTTCGGCCTGAATTAGAATCATTCTATTGCCTCCGATTGATGGGATATTGTATTAAATTTAATAAAATAACAAAGGCATCAGATGAATCTAATCAGTATGAACAGAGAAAAGTAAAGCTTCCATTCGCGCATGTATTTCTTACTCTAAATAAAGCTCATTCAGAACACCCACCTTTTCTTTTGTGGATGCAAATGGATGAGTTCATGCAGAATATCTTGCAAGATTGGTTAATAGGAGTTTACCACCATGGTCCCGATGATTGAGATAATTTTTATCATACGTTAGATTTCATCGAGAAAGCGGCAATATCTACATCTCATATTTATAAGAATGAAATTGACCATTTGTATTATCGCGATGAAGACGATTATTCAGACTATCAAATCAACGAATCCTTGAAGATATTCAAATTTACTCACATTGGTCATGGCCTAATTATTCTTTCAGATACTCAACTCGACGAAGAATACTCTTCAGACACAACAACGTGTGAATTAGAATCGATCCTTAGAAATAAAATTTACTTTCGGGATTACAACCTTCTGAGAAACTTTCTCCTTATCATGGTTCATGATGATTTGTAATCTTACCATGCTATAATAGTTGAAGAGATCAAAAATGGGGATATTTTTGTATGCCGAGGATGCTTAATTGACTCTTCCCAAAAGAATAAACCAATTAGAATGTCGCCCCATGAGAATACCCCATTTACTTTTCACTCTTTATACATCGAAACTCCGTCGTATAGTAATATCCTTTTCTCCTTTTTTAACTTACCTCACTTAACCGCTACCCAAAAAGTATTTCTCTGCGTACTTCTTTACCAAGGCTTGGTATTCAGGCAAGGCACACAAGGGTGCGCAGTCAGCCGACTTCTCAATGAGGGTTGGGAGGACGAAGTCTGGTGTCATGTGGCATTCGAGATATTGAAGCGCTTGATTAAAATCTTTCTTTTTAACGTAAAGCGCAATTAATGCTAGTTCAAGAAAGCCCAGCCCACCCCAACTCTTTTCCCCCTCTTTAAGCACTTGTATGGCCTCATCATATCGCCAATACTTCTCAAATGTCGCAGCTTTCTCTAAATAATATTGTATACTGTTTGGAAGGCTGCTTCGAGAGGTACCCGTTCTAATCCTCGGTCTGCCTTTGGATTTTTTGCGCTCTGCTTTCATAAAGAAGAACGTCAGAATCCCGATATTGATCCAGATAGCAAGCGAAATCGCTACGTAGAGCGGGCGATAGGGAGCTTTTATGCTCCCACCGAGATAGATGGTGATGACAATCGCACCAGCCAAAGCAAAACAAATACAGTCTACCACCAGATTCCCCGTGGACTTTTTGCCGACATCAACCAGCACCTGAGGGGGTGGTCCACCATTACTCATCCCAAACACCCTTTTTCTAAGTACCTTTTCACATCATCTATAATTCAATTGTATTATGTATAGTGTGTATAATTGACTTACACCTTATAAAAAAATATCGACTCCCAACTGCCTCATGAGCCCAGCGAGTACTCAAACCCCCCTGTAGGAGGCGTGCCCTCCCCGTAGGTCTGAGACACCGGCTCCCTTAAAAAGGGACCTGAAACCTCATCCTTTTTTTCGAACCGTCAATCCGTCAATGGGGAGTGCCCAGAACCGTGGATCCGTGGAAAATGGCCCCTATATAAAATGAAGCACTAATGTTTACTCATGGGTTCAAGTGGTATCATAAGCTGAGTTATTAGTGGAGATTATAAGCCAACATGAAAATAATGAGCTGAAATAGAATGAAAGTAGTGGAGTACCGTAAAAGGAAAGAGCGAGAGGAACGGGAGCGGAGAAAGAAGGAACAGGAGGTGCGGGAGCTTGAAAAGCGGTTCCTCGAAGAGATTCGTCAAAATCCCACCACAGAGACGGTTCGGCGGGCCCGAGAAAGAATGAAGGAACTCGAGAAACAGGAAAAATGGTTAAAGCGGCAAGAGAAGAACATCGATTCTGCCGCGAAGGAGGTGAAGAAGAAGATCACAGAGCACAAAAAGGTCGTTTCAGAGGGGGCTAAACGAGCCCAGAAAAGACGCAGGGAGCGCCTGGCGCAGAAATCACAAAATAAAGAGGGTGGCCTGATCGAAAAAGCTGGTGCAGTAGTAACCGATGGGATTGATGAGATCGCAATAAAGATCCCCGAGTCCGTGGATAATGCCGTCGGATCAGCAGCCGAGGCCAGCATCAAGAAAATTGGTGAAGTAGTTTCAATACCAACAGAAAAGAGGGTAAGCTCAGAATCCAACAAGGAGAAAATCGACTCTGAAGAGCAATCTTTGGCCCCCTCCGAAGATGATATGGATTTGATATGCTTACTAGAGAGGAAAAAAAAAGAATCCAAAAAGCAAGCTAAAGAACAATTAGATTTCAAATTCCGAGAGTTAATGAAAGAATATTATGTTCAGACTAAAAAAAAAGCCGATCATGGTCTGAAGATCACAAAGAAATTCAAAAAGTGGCTTAAGGATAAATCTTTCATTGATGAAAAGGAAAAAAAACAGTTACTAGAATATTGTAATTATTATGAAAAACAACTTCCAAAAGTAAAACTAGAAAAGCTGAAGGAAATTGTGAGACAGCATCATGAGGGTGGCGAAATCTTATCGCCCGAATATGTTAATAATTATACGAAAATAAAATGCCGGTGCGCGGAGGGACATGTTTGGGAAGCTATGCCTTATAGTGTGAAAGAGGGTCATTGGTGCTTAAAGTGTTCAGGTAAGAAAAAGGGTCTCAGGCAAAAATCATCACTTGAGGAGCTGAAGGAAATTGTGAGGCAGCAGCATGAGGGCGGCGAAATCTTATCGCCCGAATATGTCAATAATCGTACGAAGGTAAAATGCCGGTGCGAGGATGGACACATTTGGGAAATTACTCCTGATAATTTAAAACAAGATAGGTGGTGCCCAGTATGTAATATCAGAATTAATGAACAAATATGCCAAAAAACCTTTCAAATGATTTTTAATAAGGAATTTCCTAAATCTCGACCTAATTGGTTGGTTAACGATCGGGGGAATCAAATGGAACTGGATGGTTATAACAAAGAAATAGCTATAGCATTCGAATATCAAGGTGAACAGCATTATCAATACCATAAGTTCTTTCATAAATCCTTGAAAGATTTTGAAGAAAGAAAAGCTAATGATAAATTGAAGAAGGAACTATGTGAGAAAAATGGCATCACTTTGATCGAAGTCCCTTATACAGTTGAATATAACCAAATGCAAGATTATATCATCAACGAGTGTAAGAAAAAAAATGTAGATATCCCAGAAATAGATAAAAAAATTGATTATAAGGAATTAAATATATCTTCATATAAATTTAAAGAGCTAAGGAAATATGTGAGGCAACATCATGAGGGCGGCGAAATCTTATCGTCCGAATATATCAATAATCGTACAAAAATAACAATCCGGTGCGAGAAAGGGCATGTTTGGGAAATTACTCCTAGCAATTTAAAACAAGGTCATTGGTGCCCACAGTGTTCAGCTAAAGAAAAAACCCTCAAACCAAAAGAGAGGCAAAGAGCGCTTGAGGTGTTAAGGAAATATGTGAGGCACCATCATGAGGGCGGTGAAATCTTATCGCCCGAATATGTCAATAATCATACGAAGGTAAAATGCCGGTGCGTGAAGGGACATGAATGGGAAGCTATACCGAATAGTATTAAAAGTGGCACGTGGTGCCCAAAATGCGCGATTAGAGAAAGGGTAAGGAAAAGAAAGATGTCTGGATATAAGAAGAAAAAAAATACTAATAAAAATAGTTAAATCTATATCCACTTCATTTCCCTCCAGTTTTTGACCTACCAATAACTACTTTCATACCTAAACCCATTTTTTAACTATTCAGAAGTTATTAAAATCTTAAACATCTACTTATTCTAATTCAGGAACTCTATTTCAGGCACTATATCTTATTTTATAATAATTACTGGGTATTTAAATTATATTTAACGATTCTTAGTGAAATCCTCCTTTTTCTTTTAATTTAAAAGAATTAATTTTATCAATTTTTTAATTCTTAAGTAACTTAACTATTTTAAGCAATTAAGAAAATACACTATTAATAATAAGTAAGATATGGGTGTGAAAATAAGTATGTGTGCCCAAGAAGGAAATCGGAATAATCTATATTCGTTTGATGATTATTTGGTCGTAAGGGATCGTTTTGATTTTTATAAGGATGATGAATTCTTCCAAACGCTGGTTAAGCATTATACAACTGATGAATTTAAGAAAATCGATAAGGAACTTCGAGAACTCTCGGAGATTGTTTCATTTAAATGGAGGGATCTCGCAAATGAAGCAACAAGGCTTGAGAATCGGGTGAAATGTACCTTAATACAACATTATGATGCTCATAATCATAGAATTGATAGAATTAATCGCTGTACCGAGACTGAAACGTTGGAAAAGGGCATTTTTAATTTGGGACTCTTTGATCCAAATAGAAATACACCATGGAGTCGCTTTAGTAAATTGTTTTTGCTTTATGAATTAGGCGAAATGGGTGTCATGTGCCCTATTGTTTGCACTCATGGCATGTTTTCCCTTCTGGTGAAATATGAGGAAGGGGAGAATCAGATTGGTCCAGAGGTCCAAGATATACTCAAGCACATCCGAAATGGAGTAAATGGAAATGGTAATGGAGGATACGGAATTGGAGCTCAGTTTATTACTGAAATTCAAGGTGGTAGTGATGTCCCAACAAATCTTGTTGAAGCGGTTTATGAAGAGGAGAAAGGACCAGATGGTGTATCAAACTGTTGGCGTATTTATGGTACAAAATTTTTTTGTTCAGCCATGCAATGCGATTATGCGCTTGTATCAGCAAAACCAAAGGGAACTCCATCGTCTACACGGGTGGCGGTTTTTGCAGTGCCTTCATGGCTTCCAGGCAACAAAGAGCGGGAAATCAGAAACTCATACACAATTAACAGGCTTAAACAGAAACTAGGAACTGCTGAGCTACCCACAGCAGAAGTGACATATAATGGTGCCGTTGCGTATCCAATTGGACCCCTAGAAAGCGGTTTAGCAGATATTGTTGGTGTTGTACTCTCTTTGTCGAGACTTCACATCGGGATTGGCGCTGGAGCTGCAGCTCTTCGTGTAGCCCGTGAAGCAACTTTGTACGCTCAGTTTAGAACAGCCTTCGGGATTAATGTGGCGCTCTTTCCCATGATGATTAACCAAATCAATTCTCTTAATCATAGTGCTAAACGAACAGCTGCTGCCACCTTTAAAATATATGCAGAATTCATTGCACTAGGGGAACGCCTTGCAGCAGGGATGAAAGAGTTACATAAAATTAAGGAAATTTCGGAACGAAAAAGGCGATTTCGATTACGGGAACTGATTATGCTGCAAAAGATTGTAACTTGTTTGGAAGGACCGGAACTGATACGATTAGCCATATCATTTTATGGTGGGCATGGTATCATGGAAGATTTCACCCCACTCCCACGCTTCCATCGGGATGCACTAATTCAGGAACTATGGGAAGGACCCCGGAATGTACTACTCACTCAAATCCATCGAGATTTCCAGCGAGTTGCCGATTGGTATCCTGCGGATGAGTTTGTCCGAGATATTTTTGTAGGTGCAGATGCAGATATAGTGGAACCTCTTGCTGCTGAGTTTCTCCGGATAATGTCCTATGAAAGTCTTCTGAAGAATGATGAGAAAACACTTGCGATTTGTAGAGATTGGGAACAATTTTCTAATGACCTTTTTAAGGCTTACCAGGAGCAAGCGCTAGCTGAGCTCAACTACCAAGGAAAACCGCTCAATTTTTCACGTTTACTACGGGAATTCAAGAAAAGAGAATACACTGAATAACTTTAATGTCTTTTGGCGGATTTTGCCAAAAAGGTTTAAAATTCTAGATGGCTCCGTTCCGTTGGAGATCTCAAGATGGTTGAAATATTTATAAAATATGGAGATTCCGAGATTCCATACGAGATACACAAAAAGAATTTATGGGAAATCGTTGAGACGAAGGATGAGCCAACAGGAGTGAGCGATAAACCAAAAGAGATTGAGCGGGCTATTCAAAATCCAATTGGATCTCCAAACCTGCCTCAAATAATTAAAGCTAGGTCAAATGTGGTAATTACTCAAGACGATCATACCAGGGGAACTCCAGGATATCTCACAGTTCCGCCATTACTTAACACTTTAAATTTGTGTGGAGTGCCAGATGAGAATATTACCTTAATTTTCGCCTGTGGCACGCATCGAGCCGTGAAATCAGAAGAACAGAAGAAGTTAGTGGGAGAAGAAGTGTTCGAACGAATCATGTGCGTAAGCCATGATTGTGATGCACCTGATTTGGTGAAATTAGGAACGACCTCCCGAAATACTGAAGTAAAAATTAATGCCATAGCCGCAAAGGTGGATCATATTATTGCAACAGGTAAAGTCGGATATCACTATTATGCGGGATTCTCAGGAGGAAGGAAGAGTATAATTCCAGGTATTAGCGGGCGGACAACGATTAACCAGAACCATGCATTTTTAATTGATGAACGGGCTGTAACGGGCAAGTTGATTAAAAATCCCATTCATGAAGACATGATTGAAGCTGCTAAGATGACTAAAACCACATTTATGCTGAATATCATTCAGAACACTAAGAAAAAACTCCTTCGAGCCTTTGCTGGAGACCTATTTTCAGCCCATGTGGAAGCTACAGGATTTTATGATTCCATTTATCGGGTAAAAGTAAAAGGCTTGGCAGATATTGTGTTGGTAGCAGCCGGATTGCCCCATGATATTGATCTCTACCAGGGGTACAAAGCAATTGATAATGCCCAAATGATTGTGAAATCCGGTGGCGTCATCGTAGCAGCTTTGGAATGTAATGAGGGACATGGACATCTTGTTTTTTCCGAGTGGGCACAAAATTATCGGACTTTAGAGGAATTAGAAGCTGAAATCAAAACGAATTTTATAATGGGAGGCCATAAAGCTTATTATATCGCGAAAATTCAACAAAAAGCAAAAATTATTCTTATTTCAAACATGAATCCCAAAGAAGTCAAGGATCATTTCATGCTAGAGCCAGCAAAAACCGTTGACGATGCAATGGACTTAGCCTATACATGGGTTGGGCGTGATGCTAAGGTTACTTTTATGCCAAATGGAACAATCACGCTTCCTACAACAGTATAATTAATATTCAATTCATCATGGGACATTTGGAAATATATCGATTATATAATAATAATCTAAAATGTATAAAGTCCCAAAAACAATTTCATAGATACCTAATACTAATCCAAAAAGAGCACAAATTTTATATGGAGTTTCTATTGGCTTCTTCCCACCACCCGTAATAAGTGCGAGAACAGCACAAATGATAGCTGGCGGGCTAACCCATATTCCAAGATAAAAAATTCCGAAAATTCCTAAACCTAAACTGACAATTGCTAAAAAACTTCGTACATCCTCTGAAAACACAATTCTCACCGTATGATTAAACTAATAGGATGAGCAATTTTTAAACCTATGGTTAATGAAAAATTAGATTAGAATAGGGAGCTAGGGTTGATAAAAAGAAAAGAAAGTAATCAAAAATCAATGAATAATACAAATATTTTGAGAACATTTCTAAAAATAATATATTTTATGAAATGAAAATACTAATTCAAATTAGAATTTGAATTGAACGATATCCCCTTCTGAGAGACAAAGAATTTAAATAGGGTGAAAACGGTTGCTAGACAGTAAAATAACTTACCCAGGATATAATATAGTTTTATTGCAGGGATTTTAATGAGAGTAATACGGGAAACGATCTCCATCTGCCCAGAATGTAAGCAGCAGATCGATGCTAGGGTAGTGGAGGAAAATGATACTATCTATATGAGAAAGATTTGCCCTAGACATGGGGATTTTGAGGATATTCTAGCAAAGAATGCTCGTTATTATCTCTGGCGGCGGGGATATCATCATATTTCAAAGGAAATAGTTAAGGATCCAGAAGTTGCATTTAATTCTGGCCCCTATTCGTCACAAGGGGGCGAATTCGGGCTGAAAGGTTGTCCTTATGACTGTGGCATCTGTGAAAATCATAAATCGGCAACTTGTATTTGCCTAATCGATATTACTAATCGATGTAACCTCAAATGTCCGATTTGCTTTGCCAATGCAAATGTAACGGGCTTTGTAGTGGAGCCTACAATGAAAGAGCTCCGAGAAATCATGGAACATTTTCGAGCTACAGAGCCAATGCCCCCCGTAGCTCTTCAATTATCAGGTGGCGAACCCACTGTACGAGATGATCTCCCAGAGATTCTAGAGATATCTAAAGAATTAGGATTTAAACATCGAATGTTAACAACGAACGGGTTAAAATTTACCGATATTGATTATCTTAAGGAGATCATTGACGCTGGTATGAACGTGACTTACATGCAATGGGATAGTGTAACAGATCCTGAGGTTTATAAACAAACACGCGGGAAGGATTTGTTAGAGAAGAAGATGAAAATTGTAGAGAACATGAGAGAGCTCGGATATAAGGATTTGGCATTAGTTCCCACCATAGCCCGCGGAGTTAATGATCATCAAGTTGGACACATTTTGGATTTTGCAGTTCAGAATCAAGATGTGGTATCCTGCATTATCTATCAGCCTATTTCTCTCTGTGGGCGAATAACCAAGGAAGAAATTAGGCAGTTGCGTTATAATGCCTCGGATTTATTTGCAGATATTGATAAGCACACAAATAATCTCTTTAATGGACGATTCTACCCAATCCCAACTTTAAGCCATTTCGTGAAATTGCTTGGTTGGTTTGAGGGAGTTGAGCCATTCGAAATGACTTCACATGAAGACTGCGGTTTTGCTACTATCGGGACGGTTGAAATTGTCGATCCTAAGGATAGGACCAAGAATAAACTGCACTCCATTGATGAATTCATTGATATAGATAGATTAGTAAAAACCGCAGATCGTGTCTGGGATTTTCTTAAGAAAACAAACCTTGAAAATAAGCCAGAAGTGTTTTCAAAACTATTCGGTATCACTCCGACCGGGAGTAAAATTGGTTCGTTATTGGATGGAATTAGCCACACTTTACTCCGAAAGGGGTTGAAATATGGGATTTTAGCTAATACCTTACGATATCTTAAACTAGGTGACCTAAATAACCTAACTAACCTAAGCAATTTAAGGAATTTCGCTAACACAATTCGAAAATTGGCGACGCTCATTCGAGATCCTGGTTGGAAGGCAGCCGCGAATTTCCTCCGAGATCAAGCCATGCTGGTAAGTTGTATGCACTTCCAAGATGCCTACAATATAGATACGGAACGAGTTTCTCGCTGTTTGGTGCATTATGGATACTACGATCGGGAATTGAAAAGAGTTTTCCGAGTGCCATTCTGCACAATGAACACGATTCATCGCGACCGGATTGAACGCAAAAACGCCCAATATCAGGACCAGAAGATCCCAGTAAAAGTAATAACGCCACAATAATTTTTTTCTTCATAGTTTTATGAATTCTGCAAAAATACTGCCAACTTTTATCCTTTGAGATTAAAAACTAAATCCTTGTGAAATTTTCGGTTTCATCAGTTTTTGATGAATCCTAGGCGTAAATGAATAGGATAATTGATTTTGAATATTTTAAAACAATAAAATATTTTAGAATTTGGAAGGATTTGAAAAATAGGTTTAAATAGGAATTGTGCTTTCCATCTTTTAATTCATCTTTGAGGTTTTTTAAGTGAAAATTTTACTTATTAATCCAACCTTGGCGAGTCCTGTGGTTGGATTTGATCGGTTCATTAAAGCCCCGCCTTTAGGCTTGATGTCAATTGCCGCAACTGTTCCAGACCATGAGGTAGAGATTTTAGATTTAAAATATCGTAAGTTTTTAAAGCGGAGTATTAGGAAGAAGATCTCCCGTGCTGATATTGTTGGGATATCATGTTTGACACCCTCTTATACAGCGGCAATGAAACTTTGTCAGATGGCAAAAGAGGAGGAGGTGCCAACCATAGTAGGGGGTTATCATCCAACTTTGGTTTCGGAAATGATAGAAAAGCCAGAGATTGACTATATTGTTCGAGGTGAAGGTGAACTGACATTTCCTGCTTTGATTGAATCTATAAATAATGGTCACAAATTAGATGATATTTTAGGGGTGAGTTATAGTAAAAATGGGACTATCCATCATAATTCACCACGCCCGCTAATCGATGATCTTGATACGCTTCCCTTTCCACGTCGTGATTTAGTTCGACATAACTATTACTCTTATTTCGGGGGATCTGTGGATGTGCTGGAATCGTCCCGTGGTTGTGCTCATGATTGTAATTTCTGTTGTGTTATTCAGTTTCATCAACGTAGATTTCGAACAAAATCACCTGAGCGAGTCGTTGAAGAATTGCAGCAATTAAATACGCGTCGATACTGGCATATCTTTCAAGATAGTAGCTTCACATTAAATATGAAAAGAGTTGATAAAATTTGTGATTTGATTCTTGAGCATAGTCTAGAGAATAAATGGTATAGCGCACAAGGAAGAGTGGACTCCGTTGTAAAGAATCCAGCCATTGTGGATAAAATGCAAAAAGCAGGATTCAAGATGCTGTTTATAGGTATTGAATCTATATTTCAGAAAAGTCTCGATAAAATCGGCAAGAAGATTACCATCGAACAAATTAAACAAGCAGTCAAAATGCTTCATGACCGCGGACTCACAATTTTCGGTTCAATTATTATTGGGAATGTTGGAGAGACAAAAGAAGAGGTAATGAAGACAATCCAATTCGCAAAGGACCTCGATATCGATATAATGCAATTTACACCTTTAACACCATACCCCAAAACCAAATTGTTCGATGAAGCCTTAGAGAAGGGTTGGATTCAAATTGATGATTATGATAAATGGAATCTATGTAATCCCATTATGGCGACTCCTGATCTCACAGTTGAGGAAATTAAGGATTTAGTTGTAGAAGCCTATCGGTCTTTCTATTTAGACGGGTTTAGAACTAGTTTCTTACTACGAGGCGGCAGGCGAATGTCCCAGAAACAATTTCTCTGGTTCTGGCGAATGGTCCCCGAATTCCTAACAATTAGTGTTCCATCTATATATAAATTCGTTCAGGATTTACGTCGTTGAGGGTTTGAAAAAGAAATACATAAAAACAGATCACTAGTAGATTTAAGATAGATAATTGAAATCTGGATTTATACAGAAATGAAAATCTTGTTACTAAATCCAACGGGTCCAAAAGTTGGCATGGATCATTTTTTAAAGGCACCCCCTTTAGGATTAATGATTTTAGCTGCTACAGTTCCAGAGCATAAGGTAGAGATTTTAGATCTTCGAAACTACGACTATAGTCCTGAATTTGTTGAGAGAAAGATTCAGAAATTTGATCTCATTGGAGTAACAGCTTCCACATCCATGATCAATGGCGCATTGAAATTATGTCGCATTGCTAAAGAAAATGACGTTAAAACTCTTATAGGAGGATATCATGGAAGTCTCGTTCCTGAGACTGCGCTCTATCCTGAAGTCGATGTCGTTGTCCGAGGGGAGGGCGAAATAACATTTCCAGAATTAATTTCTTCTTTCAATAACGGTCAAAGCCTTAAATCAATAAAAGGAATAAGTTTTAAGAATGGATCAGAACTATATCAGACTGAAAATCGCCCTTTAATCAATCTTGATGACTCGCCCTTTCCACGCCGAGACCTTATCAGAAAGTACGATTATCACTATTTTTGGGCATCAATTGATGCATTAGAATCCGCACGTGGCTGTCCGCACCAATGCCATTTTTGTTGTATCTCCTCTCATTGGGGCCGCGGTTGGCGAATTAAATCACCTGAGCGAATTATTAAGGAATTTCAGCATATGGATTCATCAAAGCAGTGGTTTATCTTTAATGATAGCGAATCTACGCTTAATATGCGCCGAATTGAGAAGTTATGCCATCTCATAAAGGAATATGGCTTTCATAGAAAATGGAAGTCCTGTCAGGGACGCGTAGATGACGTTGTCAAAAATCCCCGCGTCCTCGGGAAAATGGCATCGGCTGGATGGAAAATGATGTTCATAGGGATAGAGAGTATTCACCAAAAATCTCTCGACACCATCGGGAAAAAAATTTCCGTTGAACAGATTAGAAAAGCCGTGAAAATGCTACACGATTATGGAATTACAATTTTTGGCTCAATTATCATTGGCAATATTGGAGAGACCGAGGAAGACGTCAGGGCAACCATTAGATTCGCAGAAGACCTTGACATTGATATCATGCAATTCTGCCCTTTAACACCCTATCCCACAACACGCTTGTATGACCAAGCAAAACAAAATGGGTGGATTACAGATGAGGATTATACACATTGGAATTTAGTCCAGCCCATTATGCGAACTCCTGATTTGAGTACTGAAGAAATTTATGAACTCGTCAAATGGGCTTATCGGGAATTTTATTTTAAACTTAAAGAAAAGAACATTCGATCATTTTTCCCGCGTTCCATTTGGCGATTTGTTAAAAATCCTCGCTTCTGGTGGTTTTTCCGCATGGCACGCAAATTTGTCATCAATGGAATTAAACACGCGAATGAGTTCATAACTGATTTAAAAAGTAAAGAATATCTCGCCCGAGAAAGACAGAAAGAAACGAAAAAACGTCAAAATAAACTAAAAAAGCAACTAAAAAACAATTGAACTTAATTTCATTCTAAGATTCTAAGCATATTATACATTTTTAGTCCAATTAAAAAAAAACCCAGTTTGAACTTTTAAAGTTTTTTTCCAGTTATTCGTTCCTGCTTACATCTACGGTAATTTTGCTTTCAAATCTTTCATTCGAGCTTCCCACTTCTTTTTATCTTTAATTCGAGCCAAGGGTCTTTTGCGTAATGCGCGTTCCGCTTTCATAATCCTAGCGACTTTTTTATGGTCAGCTCGCATCATCATTTGGCGGATCTCCGCCTCTGAAAGATCGGGGTCGATGAAAAGCAGATATTTAGCATGGTGTTGAAAATAGTGCGGACCAGTCGCCGTTCCTTGCGTCCGTCTTACGGTATGTTTCACGGTCTTGAATTTCGTTTCTTGGACATTATTGGTATTATTCGCGTTTTTAATATCGCGATACTGAAATAAGGATTCCCCTCGGTCATAAACAAAAGAACAAAGCTGTTTAATATAAAACTTCTCTGCATCACATGTGATTTTGCCTTCTTTCAAGCGTGCTTCCAATACTTCTGTAAAGGCGATTAACTTTTCCAGTCCCACTTGGCTAGATTCTTCATGTGCCTCGAAAATTTGCTTTAACTTATTTTGGTATTCCTTGATTCGCTTTAAATCTTCGTAATCTCGTTTGAAGTCCGCAAGGATGGCATTAACCTCTTTCATCAAGATATTCAATCGTTGATATTCTACATCGTCGTTGGCTTTAACTGTTGGAGCGAGATGGGTTTTCAGAGTGCGGAGTAGGCGGGAAATATCGTGTAATCTTTCATAAAAGGTAATACTTTCAAGGTCAGTATCATTTCTTTTATTTTTCCATTTCTGCAAAGCAACAAGATCCTTAACAATTTCAAGTAAATACTGCCAAACCTCTGAATTCTCAACCGAATCGCGTTTTTCTTCTCTGAATTGTTTTACATACCGGATTTTTCGAATTCGTGCTTTGGCCTTCGTTTTCAATCTACGGTTCAGATTGAAGGGTTCAAGCATGATTCGCTTTT
>JABXJU010000261.1 GCA_013375405.1 Candidatus Helarchaeota archaeon | reverse complement strand
TTTTGTCGAAGGAAAATTCTTTAAAAACTGAAGCTAAATCCGACTTAAATATAAAAAAAATTGTCAAAGTACTGATTTAATGATTACTTTTTTTGACAAAAAGTAAGTGTAATCGCTTACTTTTGAGTAAGCGTAATTGCTTACCCTTTGAAGGGATTAAACTGCTTCTGTTGGTTTTATCAGTCTAAAAGCACATGGGATGGCAAAGAAAGGTATATATAAAGCCGCTATTTCAACTACGACATCGTAGGCTAGGGCACCGAACTCGAATAATGGCTCGGCGCGAATCCAAGGTCCAGACTCAGGTCCGACCTCGATCCAGCGAGTCCCACCAACCCACTCAAGCACGGTGAAGCAGACTGCAAGTAGAACCATTCCGAGAAACATGTAAAATGCTCTTCGACGGAATTCTGGATTAGTTTTCAATATCCAGACGACAGCAATTATGACAAAGGTTGCTATAAAGATGGACCCTATGGGTGTAAACATAAGTCGACGTGATGGTATATCTACGTATCCCACATTCGGGGTTTGAATTCCATTTCTAACCATGCTAATAAGCGGGAGACCTAGCATTATTACCAAAATACCGACTAATCCTTCCTTCCAGTTCTTTGTCTTTTGTATAAAAAGGCGATCGGCTACGAACAGACCAACCACCGCAACATAGGCCCCCTCAGATGTACCCTGAAAGATCACTCCAATATACATCGGGATCTCAATACCGAAGAGTTCGTGTGTCGGCATGGCTCGTGTACCACTGAGCTGCAGCATTAGTTCCACCGAGGCCCAGATAATCGTGCCAGTTATGAAGACCCAGAGATAATCTTTCCGCTTATTCTTTTTCCAATCATAAATAACAATTAAAAGTGCGATCAGGTGAGGAGCAGTTTCGTAGTGAACTCAAATCCAAACTCTCCCCCACGAATCATAAAAATTCCCATTTAAATACCTCCCTGTCTAATTATACCTCTTTGGTTTTTTTGGAGCGGGGATGGGTGAACGCTCCAGGCGTTTCATGGATATTGCCTCTTCAGGGCAGGTCACCGCACACAAACCGCAACCCATACATCTATCCTCATTAATTTGAGCAATATCATCAATAGAGATTGCACCAAATTTGCAGCGTTCTTCACATGTTCCACAAGCAACACAATTCTCAGAATTAATCTTTGCAAGATAGTTTGCTTTCGCAATTGCTTTCGGGTTCTCTAACCCAGGACGCGTAAGTCCAGCTAGTAATCCACAGCAACATTCACAGCACTGGCAGAGAATGGTGGCAGGTCCAGAATAATTATCCGTGGTATGAACTAACCCGAGCTCGGCAGCATCCTTAGCAATTTTGACAACTTCCTCTTTGGAAGCTCGCCTAGATTCAGGATCCCCTAGCGCCAGTAAAGCTTCAGCTCCCGGTCCTACGATGATACAGTTATAGACTGGATATTTATCTTCGCACTTCCGAATCCCTTCAATACCAGCTCTTTTACGGCACGGGCATGGAACGAGTGCGAAACTTTCATTCATTTCAATGATATTATAGACCTCTTCAACCGGAACAATATCATGCTGGGGTTCTATCTTCTCACTAACGGTGAGAATCCGCGAACGGGGTGTGCCTTTATAACTCGTTTCCCAGCTGAGGTAATAGCTATCTTGCTCAAGGAATGCACGGCTTAATCGGGCAAATTCTTTAATATTATCCCTCTTCAGATTCCTCTTTAGGATAAATGGTGCATCGTAAATCATTAAAGGTGTGGGAATAGCATACCCTCCCGCCTTCATCAAAAAAAAGTCCTCTGCTAATAGCTCTAGAATTGCTTTTATCTCCTTTCTATCACGATCTAACAATTTAGCGAGCTTCCCTAACCGTACCGTTTTCGGGAAGACCTCCAAGTGCTGAACTATCTCAGCACTTTCTGGATCATACAACAAACTCAAATATTCTAAATAGTTTTCAGAGGGCTCACCTTTCTCATCCTTGGCAACACCCTGCTGAACCTTACTCAGTTTTTTTGCAATATTTATCAATGCAGTTCGATGTTCTTCTGATTCAATCATAATTTATACAGCTCCAATCAAAATTTATATTTTAAATTTGGGATGAATGTTTTCCCAATGCGTTTATATCGTTGGCGATACCTAAAATGTCAATCCCCTCTGCCAGAATAAGTTCCTTTATTTGAGCAGCGATACTATTTACCTGTGCGGTCTTCATGTCGCATCACGCTTTAGTTGGTAATGTATAAAGCCTACGGTGTTTAGGGGGAAACTCATCGAACACCTTTTGAGCTTCATCAGGAGGAAGAACAAGAATTTCTCCGTCGGGTTTTTGAACCACACAACCGGAATTAATTAGTAATTCGTAATTTTTTTTCGTATCCTCGTCATTTCCCCAGCAAATCTTCTGGCACATCCCACAAGTGAGTCGTAGTTTCGTGTTCGGCAGCAATGGATGAAAGAATCCTCCAGGGGGTTCTCTTTCCGGCCATTTCGTATATTTAAGAACAGCACCCGCCAACACATTTATTAAGGCTTTTTCATCATCCCCCACGGGAATTTCAAATCTTCCAGGACTCCATGTAGACCATTTTTTACTACGATGCACTCCACTGAATCCGCCACATACTAGCTGACATCGATAGGGACTATGTCGCCTGCTGTAAATAAATTGCTGATCCCCCATAGTGATCTCTTGTTTTTCCTTCGCATCAAAAAACTGTGCGGTGCAAGCAGAAACGCATCGTTTGCACTCTGTACAGAAACTATCAACCGCAGGGATCGGATCTGTTGGAGATAATTCCGCGTCCGTTACAACAGTGTTCAGGATGATGGCGGTCCCCCAATCCTTAATTCCGACATTCCCCGACCAACCGAAGGATCCAACACCCGATCGAACTGCTATATACCGATGCGAAATATCGGGGTACATATATTTTTTCCAGCCCTTTACTTCAGTCCGGTATATTTCATTATTCAGTTTTGGTGCTACTACCTTGTGACCTTGCGTTTCCAACCACTTCGCAAGTTCATGTCCTAACTCCGAAGATTTTTTGTTTACTGCTCTATCATCTGCTTCGGCCTTAGACATCTCCTCTTTTGCCAAGAACAGACGTAAAAGATCGCGATTGAGTGGAAGCGCAAAGCTAATAGCTGATCGCGCTTCGGGGAGTAGGTAAGTAATATCTGTCGAGGGCGGCCCTCCAGCTAACGTATCGAGCGTGGCAAATCCTACCCGAATCGCGCCTCGTTTCTTCAAAAATTCTTCAATCTGTTTATTCAACGCAGTAACGGTTTTTGTTGCCATAATCCTCAAATCCAAAATTAATTTTATCTAATTATACTTCATTCAAAATCTTAATAATCATTTCCACTTCGTGATAGATATGAGTGTTTTAGCCAGCCTGTACCAGCAATATTTGGAATTAGCAAAAGCTGTGCTGAAAAAAAGATATGAAAGGGACCTTTCCAATCAAATTTCCTTACAGATCGAAATCGAGTATAAACCTCTCATGAAATCGAGTTCTACACAACAGGTCATGCCGCAAGAAATTAATCAAAGGATGCATATGGTAACTCCCTTGTTTGTTATTGCACTCTATCGAGCTCTAAAAGTTGTTATATCGCCAACAATTTCACTCAATCAAGTTAAAGAGATCATGATGGAGACTTTTCGAGAATTTGTTGGCCCCCTTGCCGAAATGCAGAGAAATCGCTTAAAAAATGTAACAAATAAGTGGGATGCATTTAAAGACACAACTATTTTTGGCACTAACAATACCTATAGCTCCTTTGAGCCTGAATTTGTTCAGACCGATGAGACGATATTGGAATTCCATCTGCACAAATGCATCTTTTATGAAGTCTTTCGGGCGCATGGGGAAGAATCGTTAACGCCCATCTTGTGTGCCTACGATGATATTTTTGCAGAAGCAGTCGAAGAATGGATTATTTTTCAAAGACCTAAAACCATTGCAGATGGATACGAACAATGTATTTTTTATTATGAAAAAAAGTGATAAAAAACCAAAAGCAATTAAACCAATTCTTTAATCTTATCGAAAGTATTGGAGAAGATATTCCTTGTATTTCTTGTAATTATTAAGCTCCCCGGCCCGCTCCGTCAGAGGTTTCATGTACAAATAATAGGTGTTTCGATCCTTGATAAACCTCAACTTTTTAAAGACTTTCCGTTCGTGTTGAGGCGAAGTAATTTGACTTATAAATGCTTCTGGCACCTCCGTTCTTATTCCACGTAAGATGGCAGTCATGAATTCCAGTTTTTGATCAAACTCCATTTCTTCGTGATAGCCAATCGAAGTGAGAAGCGCAACTGGCGCGTTTAGATATTCATCTGGAATAATTTCGGAGGTAACAATCTCAATTCGATATGAAATAGTCGCCTTAATTTCTCCATTTTGTTCTAGTACTAACCAGTGATATCCCCATGGGTCCCCGAAGCGTTCGTTCATTTGAGCTAATCCAATATTTGATTCCTTATATCCCTCATGTGAGTAAAAATTTAGGAGAGGAACCCGTGTCGCATACGAATTAAGAATTTCTCTAACATCATCAATTTCTTCAATTTTGGCCTCTCTTATCACTCCCTCAGGTTTATCCATTTCTGGTATGTGCGAAAAAAATGAAGCTAATTTAACTAATATGACATTTATATTCAAATTTTCACGAAGAGCTTGAAGACCTCGACCTTCCATGATTTTAATGAGATGTTGCGTTTTCCCATAATTTTTAAAATCGAATTGTGCTAATAGTTTATCCCCATACCGCCCCTTCTCTGGAAATGCCATGATAAAATCAATATTTTTTTCTTCCGCTTGTTTAATTAACCTCGAGAGCATTTCCTTTGCGATTCCTTGCCTCCAATATTCTGGATCAACCGCAGTTAATCCTAAATTCACCGTTTCAAGTTTGAGTCTATTTTCAAATATTACCATATCTCGATGGCCAAAGAGCGTTCCAACAAGCCTTTCTCCGTCAAAAGCACCAAAAATAAAGTCTCTGGAGGATTCTTTGGGCAGAATGGCATCGAAGTAGAACTTTGCATATTCCTCACTCCATTGTAATGCGCCTGCATTCAAATATTCTTCGAAATAAGTTTTTCTAAGTACATCCGCAAGTTTTTTGTAAGGATAGGGTTCTTTTAATTTCTTAATTTCTATATCCATTTTAAAAACAAACCGTCCATTTTGGCATGCTAAAAGCCATCTTATATAGTGTACTTATAACTTAACTTCGACAACTAAAGTTAATTTCACTTATTTTGCTTCCTCTATTTAACCGTACTGGTCCTTCACCC
>JABXJU010000260.1 GCA_013375405.1 Candidatus Helarchaeota archaeon | reverse complement strand
GTATATAGAGATATTCAACCTTCAAGTCTACAGGTCCCGTACCTATGTAGGTGACCTTTAAGGCGTCTATACCATTTTCTTCTACAATAGAATAATTATAATCAGAGCTATCTACTTTACTTCCATCACCCTTCCAAACATCTACAAGAGCCACAATACCGGAACCAATCGATGAATTATCAACGGTAATAGTTTGATCTTGTGCTACTCCAGTAAATAGTGAACTATTCTCTATGGTTAGGTCTAAATTAATAATTTCCCTAAAAGTATCGGTGGTAAGCCAATCCATAGCATAATAATCATATTGAATGAAATCAACAGGTATAGCCACATCTTCAATATCCTCAAAGGTTACGGGGATAATTAATTTCCCTTGCATTACCCGATAGGTAAGCAATAGTTCAGTATCATAAGGTATTAACTGTGTATCATCAGAAGTCCAGTTAATAACCAACATAAATTTGTTTGGATGATCCACCATATGATAGGCATAATAGCTAATCCAACAATCCTCAATTAAATTCGTGGCAGGGTTCCAACTGGTGCCATTAACAACTTCGAATAAGGGAGTGATCTCATTGTAATTCTCTCTGTCAATAAAGGCTAATTTGAAGTTATTTTTATCAATAAAATCAGAATCTCCGATTAATCCATGCATATCAATCTCATATTCGGTTATGGTAGTCTGACCAATTGGATCGGTTGCCTTATATGGAATAACCTCATGCGTTCTATAATAGGTTGAATTATCTAAAATATATCCTAATAATCGCCATTCCTCACCATATTCAACACCAAATTTTGTATTCAATGTAAAGCTATAATCAGGATTGAAAATGACCTCTCTTTCGTTTTTTAGGCATATTTCTGATAAAATTTGGGGCAATAAATTTATTCTTACCATACTAGTAGAATTAACTTGGGTCTCAAGTTCAGTAGGAGAAAATACTAATTTAAGCACATAATCCTCACCTGACTCCTTGACATCTTCCATGATGGTAAAGGTACAATGATATTTATCCACAGAATTATCCCAATCTAACAGGGAAATACCCAATAATGTATTGGTAGAATTATCACAAAGAGCCATAATAGAAGTTGTCATATCATATAAGGGGAAAGGCTCAGTCTTACCATTAAAGCGGAAGTATACATCAATCGTATCAGCAAAATGTAAGGTGTTTAATCCCGTAAAGGACATACTTACATCGCCATCATAAAATTCAAGGTCGGTAATTATGTTGTCAAACTCATCAAGCACAATTGTCTCTTCGGAAGAAATAAAATCATAATCAAAATCCTCGAATTTAACTGTTATGGTAGAATTATCGGCTAAAATATCATAGAATGCCATATTCGACACTCCAAAAATTTGATATGGGAAGTTCATAATAGTAAAGCCTGTATTTGGATCATACATCGAAATACTACCTGGCCATACGGGAGTATCAATTACAATGAAATTAACAGAATAAATCTTAGTAATATCGAAAATAGCTTCCATATTAGTTGCCCCTAATTTTCCAAAGTCAATGTAAATAGGAATTTCTAGTAATTCGCTTAATCCCGGTATTACTCTTTTATACAGAGTTGCGTTCTTAAAATATTGATCAAAATCAAGATAATCCATAGCATAAGTAAAGGTATTATCATCAAGATCTTTAAACTGAACCTCAAACCTATCAATAGTACAATGGGTAGAATACAGATTTGGAACCAAAATTGTCATGAACATGCCATTCTTTTGTGAATCTAAAATGAGGTTCGCAAAATCAGAGCTGTAATAAGTAAAGAATACCTCATTATTCTTAATATCCATTTGGTCAATATCTACATTCCAAGAAACAGTACCATTTTCATGTACGGTAAAATGATCTTCTTCAAAAACATGCTTACTATTATAAGCCTGTGTCTCTTCATTCCAGATGTAACAATAAACCTCAATATAATTAAGATAATCAAATAATCTAAAAGATTCCTTATCGGGAACATACATGATCGCTGTCTTTTCTTCTTGCATAAAGTAGGTTAAGATCAATGGATCTTTTTCTGAAGCGTGTTTCGCAAAAGCATAATAATCATCTCCTGTTGCATCCCAGTATAGCCTTCTATCAATTTTGAAATTTGCATAAAGCTGATTACCAAAAATATTATCAGAATAGAGAATTAAATCATAAAGACTATTAATTATCGTATTATATGATTGTGTGGTATCATTCCATAAAGTCACCTTAAAGTAATAATTCCCAGATTTTAACTGAATTACTTCATCCTTTAGTTCACTTCCATCAGGACCAATTAATGTGAAGTTAACAATAGTGCCAATTCCATCATAGAGATCATTTACATTGATAATATTGTTTGCAAATTGAATAGTAACGTTATTTGAAACTAAAATTTTTGGCATTCCTCCATTATAAGTATAAGAGTCCCCTAAATAACTGGAATTGACTATGGAATTTCCAGCAGCATCAGTCACTCTAAATTCGATGATATAATAATACTCTTCCTCTTCTTCGAAATTAGCAACAGGGATACCTAAATCATGTAATGTGGAATAACTATCTTTTAATTCTTTAAATCCCGAAATGTATACACTATTATCGTTTTTATCAAACACTTTAACCTGAAATTCTTCTGTCACAACCTCATCATAGTAGTATTCACTATGATTTATTACTCCTTGTAGATTATCAATACTCGTCAAGCTAAATTCCGTCCAAGGAGCAACATAATTGTTAAAAGAATAGTCAGTTTGTCCATCTCCAATAGTTATTACAGAAGTAGGTGAATCAAAATCAGCTAAGCAAACATAGGTAATATTTCTACTAGTACCTGAATCAATATCAATTAACTCGACTGTTAGATTAAATTCATCACCAGTATTTACATCACCATTAAAGTGAGCTGTGATTTGAGTCCAGTTATATGTAAATTTATTATTTGTGCCTTCTGTAGCATTAAACTCACCAACATATTTGGTCTCCGAAATTGTGGTGGTATAAATGTAAGCCTCATCTACATTGCTAGTTGTCGTCAAATCCAACCAAGTCTCATTTCCTATGATTGCTATTTTATCATCAAAACTACCATCATAATAAAGGAACCCCTCAACATCAGCAGAAGTGAAGCAAATATCCTGAACAAACTCGGCAAAATATACCTGTGGATCTATTGTACTGTTGAAAATATCATCATTATCAGCGTCAAAAAGATAGCTAAATTGATATTTAACAAAGAATCTATCATTATTATCAACTTTTTCTAAAAATCCTCCCATAAATCCTATATCGTTTTGAGTATCACCAGAGATATCACCTACGTACACAGTCCCATTTTCGGGCATCGAAATGGGTGTAATTAATTCTTTATTGATAGTAGTTACTTTTGCTCTCACATCACAGTTGGTTATCTCAATATATGCATTTAAATCAAAGATGGTGCCAAACAGATAACTAATTAAGCCTCTAAGCTCCCACTCATAATCGAGTAAGAAATCAACAAAATACTTCCCATGTCTGAATTTAATATAATCATACACATTTTCTTGGTTGGTGTTCTTAAGATAAAATTTATTATTGGCTTGATTAACTTCTTGCCTAGTACCAAACTTATCAAGCACATATAAAGTGGCATTATTCGAATAAATCGTCTTATTATAAAATACCTCATCAAGAACCGCACCCTCAACAGGAGAATCAGCAACAGAAATACCATAATTCCAATCGAGGTCAAAACTTAACTCGTTTACATGGCTTACAATTCCATTCTCTCCCTCAGGAAGAATAACATCGGTAATATCCGCTGAAAATTCTAATTGAGGATTGAGTGAAATCACACTTTTGATTGGATTATAATAGATTTGAACTGTTAAGTCTTCCATATCAAAAAAGGTCTTGGTGGAAATATCATCGCCGAAATAATTCTTATCGATCTTAAACCGATATTTTAGTTGATAGAGCAAATCATTATCAGGTAAACCATCACATCGTAAAAAGGCTAATACATACCTATCAATGAAATATCCAAAGGTGCTTGCATCATTATCATTAAGATCATAGACCACATAATTAGTACTATTCCATGTGTTTGATGCAAAATCATAAAATTCAATCTCAATAAGATTCACATCTTTAATTAATTTACTACTTAATTGTTTATACATATCTCCCTCATCAGTGGTACCAAAGAACCAGGACTGAATCTGCGGAATCTCAGCATATTTAACAACAAACGCTACAGACTCAATTCTCTGAGCAGCAGAAATTGAAAAGTTATGGGTATATGGTTGAGTATCGACATATTCATCTTTCTCCCAACTATTGTATATATAGGAGATGTCTACATTTAAAATGGAATCACGAATAATTTTAGGATCAAGAGCAACAGTAGAATCAATGTAAATCTCATCGCCCACATGATGGTATACCTCTCTGGATAAAATAGTCTTATTCTGGCCATGAGAATCGTCAATGAACTTTACTCTATCAACAGTAAACGGAATATCATTACTTACTTCCGTAATCTTAAATACATAATAGGGAGCATCTCCTTTATCACCTACATATATTAAAGGAATATTAATTGTCTGGGCATCTACCAGAGAAGGAGCATTATTAAACTCTAGGTCTGCATAAAACTCATCATAGGTATCATCAGTCTCGAAAATTAAATCGTTAATTTTGTCAGTAGATTCGGAAAAGAGATATATTCTATCTATGAAAAGTGAAACTGGTGTGAAACTCTCATTTTGAATAATTCTAAAGGAAATGCGTGAATCAAGCAAAATAGGCGAAAATTGAGCTTCAAACGTAGTCTTATTGCTAGAATCCAAAATACCAAGTAAACGTTCCCCATTATCATCCCTATAAAAGAGATAAAAGTTAGCTTCAGCAGAATAGGTTATACCAATATGATACTTTTCAATCCCTGTCCTTTCCTCCTCAGAATAGCTAGTCGACTCAATGCGTAAGGTATCAATGCTTAATTCAAAGGGTCGATACTCTTCAGTAGTAGCATAGAACCCTAATAGCACTTTATTATCTTGGCTAAAGTAGGCAGTATTTAAATTAAAGGAATATTCCATGAAACTTGATGAACCACCGCTCTTTATGACATCCCACATCTCAGTTACATAATTCCAAACTTTAAATTCAAGTTCTTGAGAGGTGTCTAGCTTATAGGAATAATAAAGCGTTTTATAAGTAGTAGATTCGTTAACATAAATCTCTGAGGTGAAATCTAACGTGTGATTTTCGAAATAAATCTTAAATTGATCTAACTGCACCTCAAAATCATAATAGCCGGAAGCACTCCATGCATTGAATCTTACTAATACATCAAACTGGGAATCATAATGGGCACTACTTAAGAGATAG
>JABXJU010000040.1 GCA_013375405.1 Candidatus Helarchaeota archaeon | reverse complement strand
AAAACATTTAAAAATAGCTTTCAACAAATAGTACCGACGAAAAAATCGCTCTGTATCTACAGACTGGGTTTTTTTTATCATAAACTAATTAGATAATTCCCAATTCTTTTAATTTATCTTCTGTTGGACGACCACTTTCCCATTCCCAGCCTCTAAGTTCATAATACTTTTTTAAATTCTCTTCCAAATCAAGTTTAATTCCCGCAGCTCCGCCATATTCGAGAACTTCGAGCACATGCTTCGGTAAGTAATCATCATTTCGGGTGATTCCCATATTACAAGATATAAGCCGTTTTAAGTTATTCATTCGTTCCCCGCAAGTGATAATATCGACTCCTTTGTATTTAATCCCAGTGGCATGAGAGAGGTATCTGGCTGATTGATTTTGATTAGGAGGAGTTGCGAAATTGCAAACAACTGCGGAATCTTCAAATCCTCTGAAATCTTGTAATGCAATAATGGCTCCTTCATATCCTGTGATGAGGTCTTTAGGGGCTCTTACAACGTTATATTTTGGAAGGGAAAGCGTGCCCATTTGAACAGAAAACCAATCTCCTTTATTATGATTGGCCCCCGTGCAACTAGTCATATAAGATAAGGCTTGTCCAGCGAATGCACGTGGTTCATGCATAGGTATTTCTAAACCTTTCACATGAGCAGCTAAATTGGGATCGACATTTAATTTCCCAGCCATAACTTTCACGCCTTCAGCTAAAAGGTCTCCAATGCCTTCTCGTTTGGCAATTCTATCAATTAAGTCTAAAACTAATTCTCCATTACCCCAATGGATATCCTCAATTTTGATTTCATTCAGATGTTTCTTAATTTCGCTAATACCTATCTTATTTTCAATCAGGTAAATCAAAAAAGCAATGGAAACACCACAAGAGATTACATCGATTCCATGAACATTGCATTTATGATGTGCCAAGATTACGGGCTTTGAATCAAATACCCCACACAAACTTCCCAGAGCAGCTACAGACTCATATTCGGGTCCATCAACCTGAATTTCTTCTCCATTATCGGGTATGATGGTTTGTTTCGCACAGCGTATTGTACACATAGCGCAACCAGTAATGAATACAGGGTATTCTTCTTTTATCGTTTTTGCCGTTAATTTTTCTGCTAAAAATTCTGTATCAGTGAAATAATATCCGGGTACGTCGCCCGCCGCCACTCCCATATCGAAATAACTATTGGTTCCAAATAAATTCCTAACGTTGGTATTTACATTCCTCATTACATCCATAGCGGTGCTACTTTCAATTTTTCCTCTCAATTCCTTCATTTTTTCCTGTTTGGCTAATTCGACTTTATTGCTTCCAAGAATGGCTAATGCTTTTAGCTTTTTGGAGCCCATTAACGCGCCTAATCCGCATCGTCCTACAGCTCTGCCATCATCATTCATTATTGCGGCATATTTTACCAAATTCTCGCCAGCAACTCCAATGCAGGCAACCCTAAGGGCCTTCATATTTAATTCCTGTTTGATAATCTCTTGAGTTTGGTAAGAATCTTTCCCCCATACCTTGTTGGCATCCTTAAACTCGATTTTTCCATCATTGATATAAAGATAAGTTGGAGACTCTGCCTTGCCTGTAAAAATTATCGCATCATAGCCGCATTTCCTTAAGGAGATGCAAAAATGTCCCCCAGAAGTACCCTCGCCCCAGTGGTACGTGAGGGGCGAAAGCCCAGAGACTGAATATCGCCCTGAGGAGGGAGCTATAGTTGCTGTGAGAGGCCCGGTTGCAAATACAAGTGGGTTAATTTCTGAATAAATATCCTTTTTTAAAGTGGCATAATCGTCATTTGATAACAAATCATGGATTAATTTTGCACTTAATCCGGTCCCTCCAATATAATCCCTTGCGATCCGTGGATCTAGATCCTCTATTTCGAGTTTTTTGTCACTTAGATTAATATAAGCAATTTTTCCATTATATCCTAAAAGTTTCTCACTCAATTTTAAATCCTCCTATAGTTCAATTAGAAAAATAACTCTTCGCCCTCCCAAGCAAGTTCATATATTTTCTTAAATTCATCATATGTGACATGACGATTTGAAACGAGTGCATCAATGTCTGTTACAGCATATTTGGTTAATGTGTCAAGTTCTATCTTATAGCTTTCCTTGTCTATTTCAGGATTTTTACAGTCTTTTACAGCGGTTATTCCACCAACCGATTTAATGTATATTTTCACTGCATCAAGCAATTCATCCCGAAGATCCTTTCTAGGCACATTTTTCTTAGGATCTATGCCAAAGAGTGGACATAATCCTTTCCACCTATCTGTGATCTTCGCCTGATAAGCAATTGATTGAGGGGTAAATAATCCAACTGCGAGACCGTGATGAACATGAAACACGGCTCCAAGACTATGTCCTAATGCATGATCGATTCCTGCCATTGCATTTCCAAATCCCAATCCTGCATAATAAGCAGCCCATTGCATGTGTTCCCTTGCTTCCAAGTCTTTTGCGCCATACTTAACGGCACGCCCAAGGTATTTTATAGTTTCTTTTATAGCTATTTCATTCATTGCATCCGTGTAGGGAGTGCTCCAATTACAAATATACGCCCCAATTGAATGTGCTAAAGCGTCCAATCCAGTTGCCATTGTCAGAAATGGTGGCATGTCTTTCACAAAATCCGTATTTAAGATGACCATATACGGAACTGTCTCATTACTCACAACGGGGATCTTCATGGGAGGGGTTCTTCGCGTATCTGTCACTACAGAAACCGCGGTTGCTTCGGACCCCGTTCCAGAGGTTGTAGGAATTACTACATAGCGTTTTATTTTTTGACCCAATCCTAAAAATGAAGTCATAGGATCAAGTTTTGTAAATTCTACGTCAGGTCTTTCATATTTAATCCATATAGCTTTCCCAGAATCCATCACGCTCCCACCACCGATTGCGAGAAGTAAGGTTGGCTTAAATTCTTCACAAACTTGACGCCCTTCTTCGATCGTAGAGATAGGTAGTTCAGGTTGAGCACCGTTCCACACTTTACAGGTGAATCCTGCGGTTTTAAAAGCTTGAATAACCTGAGGTGCAAATTTTTCTGTAAATGAGTCAGTAATTATTAAAAGATTTTTTTCGACACCTTGAAGTAGCATTGATAATCGAACGGATGCCATTAATAAACCTACTTTGCCACCTAAGACTATGTTTCCATGTATATTACACATAATGCCTCGTATGGCTCTACCGCTCATCATACCCATAGTTTCTTTTAGGCCTGGTTCTTCATACCATGCCGTTTTCATTTCCTCATCAGACATATAAGTCTCACCAAATTATTTTTACATAAATAGTTGTGGATAAATATAATCCACTAAACTTTTTTTTGGTTCTATTTTTGTATAAATGTAATGTCTCGTAATTTATTAGGGGGAAAAAGGATTAAAAACTTCAAACCTACTTTGGTATAAATCATAGACACTATAGGAGACAAAGAAATGAATATCGATAACGAAGGGTTTATTGCTCCAAGAGAAAAACCGATTACTTACCCAGGAAAAATACCAAAGTTTTCCTTCATGATTGAGGGTGAGGAATTTTATGAAATTAACATTGAGAAAAATAAACCTTTAGATCAAAGTATCATAGAAGGCTTAAATTTACCCAGTCATGGAAATAAAATTGCTATTTATGATTTTTGTATTGAAAAAGGGATTCCCAATTTATTCAGCCGTGTTGCAATTTTAAGCTACGGTTCTAACTGTAATCCGGCGCAACTAAAACATAAATTTAAGCCAACTGACTTGAAGAACGAACCAATCTTTGCAATTGAATGTGAATGTTCAAATGTAGATTCTGCTTATTTGGCTGAATTAGCGTTTTATGGGTCACTTCCAGCGGGTATTATTCAATCTCCAGGAACTACCTTGAAGGCATTTGTTTTGTTTTTAACTGCAGATCAATTGAAGCTCGTGGATAAAACGGAGAGCCGTGGGACCTATTATGACCTAGTGGAAATCAAGGAAAGTTGTAAATTAGCGAATGGGGAATATCTGTATCCAATTTATACATATATTCCAAAAAAACCATTCCTAGTAACTGAAGATAAAAAGCCTATCAGATTGGAGGCACTTAAGGCATCAGATGAAAAATTTAAAGGACTTAATCAGAAGGAAGTTTTAGAATATATTTTTAGAAATTTTTTCAGTGAAGAGGAGAGCAAAGATCTTGCTTTAAATCTTTTTAATAAACCAATTACTAAAAAAGACTCAAGAATTCAAAAAATCCAACAAAGAATCACTGATAAGTACTCCAAATCTTTTGATTTTACTAATACATCTTCTGAAAAAGAAAAAATATTCTCCTTTTTTACCCCAAGTCCAATAATTGAAGGTTCTTTTCAAGTTTTGGGGACAAGTATCCGCTCTGATGCGGGTTCAAATTACATCTGTGAATTAAACTCGAGTATCTTGAAGAATAATGACATCGCAAATGGGTCTTATGTACTCTTGTTAAATGAAGTAGAGGATCCATTTCTTGATAAACATCGGATATTTGCCATTCAAGCTAACTGTTTAAAGAATGATTTTCTTAAAAGTAATGAAATTCGAGTTGATCAGAGTATCCGTGATGCTCTTGGATTAAAAAAAGGTGAAGGAATTCGAATTGTCAAAAGTAGATTAAAAAAACCTCCATTTTATGAACGCCTTTTTAATTATCAGTATGTGTTTTGTAGGGTCAAGCGATCAGAAATAGTCGATATGGAAAAGAGAATGGTACGGATTTTTCAGGATACAATGGAAATCATTGGGATCGAACCTGGAGATATCATTGTTATTGAAAGCGAATTCGAATCGGTGAAAAATCGCGCCTTTGAAATCTCTGTGGACGCAGTTAAAAAGAGGATTGAGTTAGAAAAGAAATCTTCAAAAGCATTTTTAGAGGCAAAGGCTGCAGGAACTGCTGGCGGTATTTTTGACATTGATTGTACAAGTTACTTCAATTTAACCCTAGAAGGCGAGGATATACCTCCTATTTACATGGATAAGGAAATGCGGGATAAACTACGAGTCGGGTTTTGTGATGCCGTCAGAATTAGACGAACTGCAATGAATCCTGTAGAACGCGAATTCACCGACTTTGTCATGATCATTATCATCGCCATGTTAGGCATTGTCCTCACAATCCCAAATTTATCGTTTGTTGCCTCGATTAGTATAATAGTATCAATAATTATAGTAGCGGTAATTCTAATAACGATGAAAATCCGGCATCAGATCAGTTGAAAAGCTAGCGCTGAACTGATTTTCTTAAAAAAAATAGAGAAATGGTATAACTACCATATATATGGAATGAGCTTGTATTTTACCCGTTTGGCATACTCCGCGTAACCGTCTAATTCATTTTGGAGAGTCTTATCTTCTAACGAAGTGCGCACAACCATCATAATTATTATAGCTATCACTATAAACAACCCTATTCCAGATCCTATGATAAATGGAAAGGCTATCATCTGAACACCCGCCCCGAGATACCCTGGATGACGAATTACACTATATGGCCCAGCTGAAATCACCTTATGCGCTCTATCCGTTTGAATACGTACAATATTTTCAAAATAGCGATTTACTACCATTGACCAGGTTAGGAGGATACCTCCTACAAGAAACAACACAAGTCCAACTATTATGTAATATTTATTGAGACTCCACCACTGAAATCTAATATCCAAGCCATACACCACGAACATCCCATATAAGAAGACTCCGAGCAATACCATGAAGACTTTGTCCCATTTATACGGTCCAATTCTTCTCTGCATGCGCGCTATAATCAAATCGGGGTTCCATTTATAAAAAATCAGTATTTCTGTTATAGCAAAACCCAGATAAAGCCCTAATGTAAGCCATCCCCGTGGTACATCAAGGTGTCCGACCGATAGGAACAAAGCCAGGCTCATTAACGCAAGCCCAATAATTGTACGTACAGTCATCTGAACTAAGGCCTTTTTTAATTCCTCACTTTTTTCTGCTAATTCAGCCACTTCACACCACCTTCTCAATTCTTTTTTAAGTAAGGTGAAGAAATCCATATCTAAAGAATAATATTTTCATCATTCAGCATTTTTTTGAAGATATTTAGGTTCTTTCGCAAAACATCTGCCAAAATAATCGCGCCTTTTGGTAACCCCAACAATCTGGTAATGAGATCTTCAATAAATTCAATTTTCCGTATTACATATTCGTATTTATCGGGGCTATTTTCCTTAAAAACGGCTATATCTACCTTTTTACTAAATAACGAAGAAGTATGGACAATCAATTCTGCTACTTCTTCTGGAAATGAGGTATTGAAAACTCCTTCGTCAATTCCTTGTTCGATAACTTGCTGCCATAACGGTCTGATTTCTACTACTAATTTATCAAGATACATAGAGCGGATGATTGATATTAAATCTCGCTGCCATATCTTTACAAGCATGAGATTGAAATCTTGTTGCGATAGTTTAAATCTTTGGGTTTTTTGAATAATTTTATTAATCTTCTCCAAAGCTTTTAATTTCTTGTTCAAGACGATTTTTTGTACTATAATCTTCAATTTTTCAGCATACTCTGTAATTATTGTTCGTAACAGATCGTCCTTTGATTGAAAATGGTGGTAGAATCCGCCCTTCGATGTACTACAATCGTTAATAATAGCTTCAATTGTGGTTTTTTCATAACTGGTCTCAGAAAACTTTTTCATGGCTGATTTCATGATACGCGTTTTCAAATCTGCCTTTTTCTGGTCAAACTGATTAGATATTGCCATTTTCTTCACCATTAATTAGCAGACCGACCGTCGGTCTGCTTGCCTAGAATAAGTAATTGAAAGCTTTTAAAGTTTTTGATCAAAATTCTAACAGAACGAGTATATCACAATGAATTCCGAAATTATTAGTCCTTTTATAAATGGGAAACATATGTTTTTTTTGTGAATAACATAAAAAGAAACTACTTTTAAAAAAAAAATTTATATTAAATTATTTATCCATATTGTTTTAATTTTGCTTCCCATTTTTGAATATCATCTGGGAGATTATATTTCCTTTTAAGTTTATCATAATATTTTTTATATTTAAGGTTCAATTTCTTCAATTTTTCATTTAATTGAATTAGTAAGGTCGTTTGAATATGAGTAAGCATTTGATTATTTTCTTCATATAATTTTATCAAAAATTTTTGTCTGCTCGTGCAGTTTTGGTTGCATAATTTGTTTGGAGCATCGCGGAGTTCTCTTTTTCTATATTCCAGAGAATCTAGTTCATCTAATAGTCCCAAAATTTTATTGTAAATTGGATCTCGATAGAATCCATAATTATGTTTTCTTATGATTTGACGAACATAGTACTCACTGTCTCGTACAATTCGAAAGAAAAGATAAACCATTGCCAAGACTACTATAATCAGTATAAGAGATTCGTCCATCATGTGGCTATACAAAATTCCATCATATATAAATCTTTCAGGCGAGATTAGATAGAAATGCTGAGCAAAGCTTCACTATCCACTACTTTGTTAGCTAGTATGATGAGAAATAGTTCCTACAATTAAATTATATGATTAATACCATCTAAGTAAGTTAATCCTATATTTTATTATTTGTATGAGATAGAATTCTACTCTTACAAATCTCTGAAGGATTTCGTATTTCCCTTTCATTACAAACCTAATATCCACATGCAATGTGGTCCTAAACGCAGACCTCTATTGATTTTCTAAATCGCTATCTGGCGGTTTCCATGTGGAGTTCCCCAAATGAAAAATTTCAAAAATTTGTAATCAAAAAAACAGGGTCCTATTTAAATCAGTCGGATAAGAATTATCGAAAAGTAATACGAGATCAAAACCTAGTAATATTTTCTAAAATTCGTCTTTATAACAAAATACGATCAAAAAGAAATTAAATAATCCTATCTCCCGCTTTTGGGGGCATGCAGCAATACACTTCTTCTATATTGATGACGCCGAGTTCAGTTTCCTGGTATTTCTGCATACCTTGATATGTTCCTTTTATTTGGTACATAATAAGTTCTTCAATATTCATGGCAAATGTTGCGACAAACATCCCCGATTTCATGCGAGTAAGATCTTCCTTGAATCCAGCGGGTGTGAAAATCAATTGATTCGCATTTGCTGGGAGAAGATGCATTGTAGGGACGATTAAGGGATACCCGTCATCGTCAATGAATGTAATATATTTTAGGTTTGAGGGAGCTCGAAAAATTTTTTCAACAATAGATGGCAATATTTCTGGATTTTCGGTTTTACTGTTCCCTTCCTTGATAAAACCCTTTATTAGACGAAGAAGAGGGCGTTTCATCTTAATTTTCCGCTTCGGAAACACCTGTTTAATATCGATAAACCCCACTCTGGTTATACCCAAATAAGCATTATTCTTAAACAAACTTTTTTCATTAAAATATTCATATTCGGCCCCCTCATAACCCCAATGGGTGAAATCACCTTTCACCACCCAATAATCAAATCCCAGATTCATGAATGCCGCTGTACACTTCGGATTCAATTCAACATTTTTCTTAGTTTTACCTTTGAGGAATTCTGCGAACATTAGAGTTACATTATCTTTGGCTTCAAGGGAAACAATTAAGACAAGGTTGGGATGTTGAATATTGTCTATTGTAGCTAAGAGTTTTACCATCAGTTCAGGTTGAAATTGAGGAATTGTTTCGTCAGCTAGACGATTAGTTACTTGAGGAGTTGTCATAAACACACCTAAATGTCATGAGCTATCCGATTAATAATATCATTTTGTAAAAGTTTGCCAATTGAGGTGAAATAGGCATTATAGCCTGTCACACGGACAAGTAAGTTGCTATAGGCTTGGGGATGTTTTTGAGCATCTTTAAGAGTATCTGCATCGATGCAGTTAACCTGTAGGGCGGTACCTCCGACCTCGATATAAGCACGTAGAAGGGCTTTAAATTTTTCAAGGTGCTCTGCATCTTGTAAAAGTGAAGGATTAAACGATATTGTATGACTGGCTCCATTAGGCGCAGTTTCAAGTCCTACTTTACCCACAGATTTAATGACACTTGTAGGTCCATGAAGATCTGCACCAGTCGACGGACAGATGCCATTAGATAAATATATTCCTTGTTTTCGTCCATCTGGGGTTGCTGCTTGGAGCGCCCCATAGACTACCCAGTAATTCCAACTGAGATATCCCGCTCTATAGCGTTTATGAGTTGGGGTTTCAAACTTTGTGACCTCACGTGTCCAGAGATCGTTTACTTCATGTGCCAATGAATCTGCATAATCATCATCGTTACCAAATTTCGGAGCTTTATTCTGCAACGTTTGCCGGAGCGTTTCATTCCCTTCATAATTTACTTTAATAGCTTCTATTATTTCTTTCAAAGAAACTTTTTGATCTTCATATACCAGCTTCTTGATGGCGAGCAATGAATCAACTGCTGTAGCAAACCCTATACCCTCAACGGTTATAAAATTATAAATGGCGCCTCCTTGTGTTATATCTAAACCTTTTTCCGCACAACCATCTACAAGTAAGGAGAGATATGGAGTGGGTTCATAGGTCGCCCGGTTGACATCACTTATATTATAAATTTCTATAATTTTTTGAACCGTGAATTTTACTTGTGTTTGATAAGCCTTAAAGAATTGGTCCCAAGTCTCGAATTGCAAAGGATCTCCAGTTTCTGGAGCGAATTGAACTCCAGTTTGAAGGTCCTTGCCATTGTATAAGACAAATTCAATAGCTTTGGAAATATTTAAATTCACATCAACAGTCCCGGATCGATCACATCCTTGGAGTGTATTTTCCAGACATCCTACTGGCGCGTAATTCCAAAGTTGGTCTTCTGGAAGACCTTGAAATCGTAATCCTTCAATAGATTTTTCATCAAAATTTAAAAGAAAAGGAGACCCTTGTGCCCTCGCAAGCATTTTTACAATGCGATCTAGTAATTTGTCCGGTGTATTCTTATGAAGACGGACGTTCGGTTTCGGTTCTAACATATTCATATCTTCAATAACATCAAGCATGAGATAAGTAAGATCGTTCGTCAAATCTTCTCTATTTGGCCCCATCCCAGATAGAGTTATTAATTGTCCGAAACCAGAATTGATACCCTGATTACTTCCAAGTCGCCCTTGATAATCATATACATAATTGCATTTGATCCAAAAGCATTCCAGTAATTCCTTCTTTTCCACACGAGTCATCCGTTTTGCTTCGAGATCTTTTTGGTAAAAGGGATGTAAAAACTGATCAATGCGCCCAAAGGACAATCCGGGGCCAGGATACGATTCATCTGCCATTATCAAAATATGTGTAAACCAAAGACTTTGAAGTGCTTCCCAAAAGGTTTCAGCGGGTTCCCATGGCACCTTAGCACAAATCCTAGCAAGTTCCTGTAACTCTTCCTTCCGAGTCGTGTTCTGCTCTTTTTCTGTTAAAGCTTGGGCTTTCTCGGAATAACGTTGTGAAAATTTTCGAGCAGTATCACAACAAAGACGCATCGCTTTTAATTGATTAATCTTTTGCGTGTTTTCGGCTTTCGTGTTAGAAAGTTCCTTCTCTATTTCCCCCTTAATTCCTTTAAAGCCAATTTTCAAAACTTTTGGATAGTTTGGAATGAGATGCCCTGGCGTAGGTCCGCAATTTCCCACCGCCATATTACTTATTTCTGTTAATTGGCGCATAAACTTTACTTCAGTCTTTTTATAATCTTTCTGTTCTTCTTCTGTTAAACACTTAGAAAGAGAAGGATTGAACTTGCCACCAATAATTAATTCCCCCTCTAAAATATCCACTGAAATTACTTCCGTCATCACTTTATTGAAGAAGGTAGCTTTTCTAAGAACAATTGGGAGGTCCCAAAATCCCTCAGGTAATTCAACTTTTTTTGCGGTCGCGAGAATACTCGTCTCAAAACATTTACCGAACATGTATATTTCGGGCACCACACCGAATTTTGGTAAATTCCAGACTTGATCCCAGTCTGTGCCTGTAGTATAACCCTCCACCTCGTTCCGAAATTCCCGTTCATCATAATTGTAATACTCATCTCTCAACTTTTTTATACGGGGAGTGAGATTCTGAGGGCTCCATATTTTTATTTTCGAATCACAGATCTTAGACGCCATAAACACGCCTCAATTAACACATTTTCAAAATAAAACACAAATCTATTAAAATTTCTAAGACAAATTTGCTTATAGTTTTTGTGAAAAATACTGGAATGAATCTAATTATGAAGAAAAAAAGAATGAATGTGTGATTAATACCTTTTAAATACGGGTAGGATTAAGTGGGAGGGATATTGGGAATCATGGAGAATATTTTGATTGGCAATTATGAACCCCTTTTTATTCTGTTTGCCTGCAAGATTAGAATTAACGGTAAAACAGGGAAAATTACTTGAAGTTATTTCTATTCGAAGACTATGCCCTTTAGGAATGTAAATGCCTGTGGCACCCAAGGAAATCTCATACTTATAGACTTCATTGGGATTTAGTGCGGCCGACTTGTCGAAACCATTGCGAAACCGCGCCCGTACGCCCGAATCAATGATATTTAATGCCTTCCGATTATTGAAGACTTCAACTAGTTTAACCATGAAATCAGTATCTTTCGCGGAAGATGAGGCATAAAGTACAAATTTAGGTTCTCCGATTATCTCCATACCTTGTTCTAATTTCTCGGAGGTATAGACTAAAATATCTTTCCTTCCTTCGTTCTTTATCTGATTAACTCGCCCACTTTTAATATAGACAAATCGCCCGCCTCTCGTAAGCACAGGATTTGCTGGATTAAAGTCGTATTCATCAGGTGATTCGGTTTGTGGTGTTGCTGTGGTAAATGTCCCGTCTCCAAATCTAGAATTTGCACTCCCATTCGAATGGATATACCATGTCATTTCCTTCGTTCTGGGCGGCCACTCACTAAAATTCCGCCAGATCCCTTTATTCATAATCCATAACCGAATAGGTGGAATTTTTGATACATCTATTTGTTTTGGATTATCTTTAAGCCAACATTCAAACCAGTCCATTCGCATGAAGTTTTGATACATAGCCATCATTTGTTTCATAGGGATGCCCTTCGGGGGGAAAGATGCGCCAAGAGGCATAAAATCTAAGCCTCCGTGTGCGCCTGGTGTCATGATAATTTTAATATTTTTTTTAAAGGATTCGGGTGAGTTCTTTTGGATTCGCTTCACGTCCTCGAATAATTCGGTGCTAGTTAAAAAATCGTACCAACTGCCTACCCAGTACATGGGCGTATCCATTTTTTCCCCAGTAAAGCCAAAACCGTATGGTAATGCATCAGAGGTGAGTTTACCCCGCCTCTCAATGATCACTTTTCTCATAAATTTTTTAAGATTATCACCTGTATCCTTTTCATTAAATTTTGCGTTCAAATCAAATCTTTCATTAATAATACTAGTCAATTTCTCGACGTCTCGTATTTTAGCCATTTCTGCTATATCAATTAAATATCTGCCGCTGTCGTCAATCGGGTCATTATATAAGCTCGCCAATGGATTATGGTATAAAGTATCACAGATCCCATCTTGATCCATGAGCATGTCGCCCATATTGGGATTTTCATTTTGTGTAATAGTTAAAAATAGACTATATATAAAGAGTGCTGTTACGAGCGGTGTTAAACCACCGGGATGCTTTATAATATTCTGAAAGCAGCATTGACAGGGGAACAAGCAGGTGAGTAAACCGCCGTTATCCCAAGCTATACTCAATTGGGTAAGCGCAAGGAATGAAATGCCCCACATCCCAATTTTCCCATTATACCAAAACCGTTTCGTAATCCATTTGAGCGTTTCTAGACCATCTGGTCGTACGAAAAAGGTGACCCCCATAGTCCCATATTGATTCGCAGATGCAGTTCCTCTCATATCTTGAAGAACACATACGTATCCCTTTGAGGCAAATAAATAGCCCAAAATGGCGAGCGCATTTTTCCAGTAAGGGAGTCGAACTAACACGGTAGGTGCCTTGCTTTTATTTTCAAAAACATCTTTGGGGAGGTAAACATCTGTAGGAGATTTGGCCCCATCTTGAAAAGTAATTAATGTCTCTTTCAACCGGACGACAGCATTCTCTGGAGTGCCAATCCCCAATAACCGCCCGATGCCACCCCCAAAATATTTAAACAGTTTAAGTAGCGGAGCTTGAATATAATTCATCATGAGCATGGAACGGCGTATCATTCTATTCATAAATTTTTCTGCCCTTCCCGTTTTTAGAAAATCTGGCAGTGTCGCAATTAATTGTATGTCAGAACTAGTAAGTGGGTGTTTTATTCTTCTCATGAAATTCATACCTCTGAGAAATTATTTTTACTATATGTAATTATCCAATAAAAAAAGTTCTAAGAAACTTGTAAATATAATCGACGATTAAAATTTGCTTTTAGGAATCCACGCAGCTACGCTCTTAACAAGTTGATATTTGTTTACGATTTTTTCATAGATTTTTTTTAAAAAGGAAAAATATTTTTCGCCGTACAATGCTTTTCCTTCTTCCATCGCAAATAAACTGGTACAATTTCTTTTTTGAATCATATTGCTAAATTCTTCTGGGGTAAATCCGAGAGGTTCGATAGGATCCGCAGTTTCAATAAGATCGTAGAGTAATTTAGCCCTTTTAAAATATTTATTGGGTAAATTTGAAGTAATTATAATTATATCGACATCGCTTCTTTCATTGAAATCGCCTCTAGCTAAAGAACCATACAAGATAATGCATTTAGGAGACAATTTCTTAATAGCTATCTTACAAAATTTATCTAGCCCGTCATTTATTTTCTTTAGGTAACCTATCATTCTTAAGCCCTTTAACAAAATTGAGTATTTTTTGCGCGTTTTCCAAGGCTTCTTGTGCAATATCATCATCATAGTATTCATAAGGTGACCCAGTGGAGTGAGCATTTGGATAGCGGGAGGGAATATAAAATAAATCTAGCCTTCTACAAATAGTTAAAATTGAAGAAACATCAATATCTTGACTCTCAAGAGTATCAGCTAATTTTATCAATGAATGTCCAAAAGGAGTTGATCCTATGCCATATAAAAAAGCTTTTAGACCAAATTCAGCTGCTTGTTGACATTTAAAGCAACACCAATTATAAAATTCATTTTCTTTATCAGTAATAGCCGATTTTAAAGTATTTTCAGCTTCCCTCATCCATCTTACATATTCATCGTCATCAAACATTTTTGTTCATAGAAAAAAAACGATCTTTTAATTTAATAGTTTTCTTAATGAATTAATTTCTTTTAAGAAAAAAAATGGAGAATTAAAAGTGAATTTCAGCTGTGATCATGCCCGTGGTGATGTTCGATATTAACAGGGCGTAGTGAGCCAAGAGCCCAACCTGGTACTTCGTTTAATGAGGGGTGGATGATTTGGGAGCGGTAAATAGGCATAACAGAACCTGCCTCAGGACAGGTTTTTCCATACAGTTCAATGGGTTCTTCTTTATGAGGCATACGAAGTTCGCAAACGAATCCGGCATTCATAAGATAAACAAATGGCTGAACGAGGAGCGCTGCATGAGGCCCAATGACCGAGACTCCCAAAAGTGATCGTGACTGATCAACCACCAGTTTCACGAATCCATCATCCTCCGCTCCTTCATCAATTCCCATGGCGAATCCTTTGGCCACAGAAGAGTAATTGTTGATTGCTATGTAAATTTTATGGCCTTTTTTGATGGCTTCGGCTTCAGTCAGGCCCACATGTCCAATTTGTGGATAAGTATAAATAGCCCACGGAACTGAATTATAATTCACTGGAATTCGTTCATCGTCCCCAACAAAAACATTAGTAGATGCAACCTCTGCCTCATAATTACCAGTATGACGAAATTGATATTTTCCATTGGCATCGCCAATACACCAAATATTCTTCTTGGAGGTTTCTAGATATTCATTCGTGATGATCCATCCATGTTTATCGGTTTCGACTCCAGTTTTTTTGACCTGTAAGATATCTGAATTTGGACGCCGTCCGGTGGCTACTAAAATCTCCTCGGCACTAACTTGGGATTGCTTACCGGTGTTCATATCCTCCACCGTAATGACTTTTAGTCCTTTTTTTGCTTCAACTGCAACTGCTTTCTGATTAAGCAACACTTTCATATGGTTCCGAAATCCCCTTTCGAGAAATCGTGAAACCTCTGGTTCTTCAGTAGTCACCAAACGCGGTAACATTTCAATAATCGTGACCTCAGTCCCGAAAGTTGCAAAAACATGCGCGAACTCTGCTGCAATAATACCACCACCGATTATTACAAGACTTTTCCAAGGTTTTTTGGGAAATTTTTCGCCGAAGAAGTTCTCATTAGTCACATAATTTGCTTCTTCAAGCCCTTTTATTGGCGGAATAAGTGATCGAGCACCCGAAGCAATGACAAATTTTTCACTAGTAATTTCCTCCGTTTTATTTCCAAGCTCAATTACCATTTTATAATCACCAGTAAATTTACCAACACCTTGATAGAAATCTAGTCCAGGGACATGTTTAATCCCTTGCTCCATTCCCTTCCCTTCATCAATTTGCGACCACATGCGCTTACCAATAAGCTCCCAGTCGATTTTATCCACCTTGAAATGTACGCCAACTTTTTGCGCATGTTGCGCTTCTCTAATAATATCGGCTGGATAAACCAACACCTTTGATGGGATGCATCCCCTTGTTAAACAAGTTCCTCCGACTTTCCCCATCTCAATGAGCGCAACCTTTAAATTCCGTCTTAATCCTGCATTGGCAAGCGTCAATCCCACACCTGTTCCGATCGAAACTAAATCATATTCTTTCATTGTCAAAACTTACTCCTATTTCGTGAAAAATAACTTACTAAAATTGATTTAATATATTCTTATTCAGTTATTTAAAATTAAAGAAAACGGCAAGAATTTCCTAATGCCCTCAAACTTACTTGTGTTTATTTTTATTAAAATTAAAAAAAGGAAAAAAAAGGAATTATTGGATTACTCCTTTTCTTCTGTTTCGGTTTCCTTAACTTCCATGTCTTCGAGTAACTCATGTTCCTTAATTTCAACTTTCTTAGGCGGTTCTGGCTCTTTCTTCGGGATACGAAGAGTTAATAAACCATTCTCTAATTTTGCAACAATTTCTTCATGGGTAATTTTATCTGGAATTTTGAATGAGCGGGTAAATGAACGGTGAGAGCGTTCTCGATAGAGGTACCCTTCTTTCTCTTCTTCTGTCTCCTCTTTATGTTCTGAGAAAATGGTCAGTGTATCGTCATGTAATTCAATATTGATTTCTTCTTTTGCATATCCTGGTACCTCAGCCGTGATCCTGTATTCATTTTCTTCTTCTTTAATATCTAGTTTCGGGAACACCACTCGAGGTGTTCTTACGATACTAAAGTCGAATGGTTCCCAAAAATCTTCAAAGATATCATCGAATACTCGAAATGGCCAATTCCTGCCTCTACGGATAAGACTCATTACATTATTCACCTCAATTTAAATTAATAATTTTAAATTCTAATTGAGATTGTTTGATAATCCGTAATGCAACATAATATTTAAATATAACCTTTTGTGAGTAATAAAAGGTGGTTTTATTAATTCTTATTAATAGGATTAATTTATCGGAAATTGGAGTTAGGTTTTACTTAGAAATATTTGATCAAATAACTTTTCGGAGTCCGAATGATTATTAGCGAAAATAGTTAGATCTCCATCGAATTTTTTAAGTTCATTTTCGAATTTAGCTTCCCACTTTTTCACGCTAAATTTTAAAAGTTCTTTTAAGCGAAGTGATGGGGATTCTTTTAGAAATAAGCAGGCTTTAATATATGCACCTTCTGCAAAAGTGACCGAAAATCCTTTATAGTCGATTTGTTGTAACCCATAACTTTCTCTGAGAGAGGCTCCAAAACCATTGAGCGCAGAAATCAATCCCGATAGTAGAATTGGATCCATAGGTTCATCAGTCCACTCAAAAAAATCCAAACGCATGCCGCTTTTCTTATAGAAAAGGAGTAAGTATTGCAAATTTAAGATATCTTTTTCAATAAATTCAAACTGTAATCTACGAATGGGATATTCATTTTTACCAAAAAGGACAAAATTCTGGGATTTGTATTGGAATTTCTTATCAAAATAAAATTTGGAAAGATTTTGTTGAGAAGCAGGACTTCTTAGGGGGGATCTTAATTGCTTTATTACTTCTTCTTCCTTTTCTTTCAATTTATTTGAAGAATCGCTTCCTTTTAGGAGTCCATATATGAGGCTACGAACTGGATCCACGATATAACACCAAGCTCCAATTTCGTTCAAAGAGCGTCTTAATTTATTCAAGCCAAGATTCAAAACACCATACGGTGTGGTAATAAAGAATAACCAATCACTATATTCCATACTATTTTTCAATTTTTCAATAGTTTCTTCAAATCTCGCCTGAATTTCATAGCCTCTTAATACACAAGCGATTCCTACTTTTCTTGGAGTCTTTTGGATCAAATACAAATCTCCCAGAAAGTGAGAATCTTTTGTTAAGTCGAAAACTGTGAATTCGTTATCCGCACAGAAATTAGCAAAAACTTCCATCAATTCATATTTAGAAATGAAATCATATTTTTCAAAATGAGTTCGTAAAGAGGGATCCGAATATAAAAAATAACCTAAATAATTGAGAGGATTGCCAAATCCATCTTGGTATTCTGGAAAATTCTTGAAATCTGACTGGATTTTATAGTAAAATTTTAATAATATATCATCTTTCATTCGAAAAAAGTGAGATTTACTCGAAAGTCCGATGAAGGCTGATAGTTCATCGAACGTTAAACTTTCAGTTATTTGAAGGGGATCAAAAATTCCCATTTTATCTCTTAATTTTCTAGCAGAACTTAAATTAAACCATTCAATTACTTCGTGAAGTTTCTCTTTTATTAGAGCTCGGTCTAACTCTTCAATGCCATATGACTTGTATTCTTGAATGAAAGTATTTAACAATTGATCTCTTTTGGAGCCGAATGGTTGCTTCAATAGCTTGTTAATTATGAGCTGCTTCTCACTGTTCGGAAGATAGGGTAATACCTCTGTAAGACTTTCAAATAAAACTTCCTTTTCATCTTTAACGATAACCGGGATAATTCCTGATTTGAGAGGTGTTCCTCGTTTCTTACGTTTATGGGAGATTAAGGTAGCCACTGTTCTAGAAAGAACATCTTGTGTAGGGAGGGTTTCAGTAGTTTCGCTTGGTATAGCTAGTTTTAGACGGATTTGATGAGCAATATTTATAAATTCTTCGGCTTCATAGTGTTCATCTAAACTCTGAGATATTTTGGCAAGATAAGTGAATAGTTCGGGGACTCCTCGATAACTTTTAGCTTCAAGAAGCTTCTGAGCTGTTTTCAATATTTGTTCTTTTTTTTCGATTAACTTGTTCCTATCTTCTGGTATCCCCTCATTCATTACTGGGCACCTTTCAAAACCAACGGAAAAAATTCCCCATCTAAAAATTTCTTCTTTTTTAAAACGTCTATCTCATTTAGTAAATATAACTCTCGCCCCTTTTAATTTTTACAAGGTAAGTTAGTTTGGTTAGTTTAAGTAAGGCGATAGTAATCAGATTTCTTTCGGTATTTTTGTTTGGATCTGCGATGGCGATAAGTTTTGTCCGTAAAAATATAAATTTTATCATCGGGGTTGACGTGTTCATTCATATGGAGATCTACTGAAAGGAGCGTATCTAAAGTAGCAGGAGGTGTAATAGTAACATTTTTCCCATCTATCATGATTGATTTGAGGATTTGGTGAAAATATGTTTCTGATTTTTTAGTCCCCATAATTGTTATTTCATCTCCCACTCGTAACTTTCCATTTGTCAAGTCAATGGTAGCGGTTTGTGAATCCGGGGAATAATGGGTAACAGTTCCGAGTTGTATCATTCTAAAATGTGAAAGATTTGAGGGGGATTTATGCTGATGGTCTTTTTCGGTAGGCCGCTGAAAGTAAAAGCCTTTTGTGAACCCGCGGTTATAGACTTTTTTGAGGTCCTTTAGCCAGCGCTTTACCTTCTTTTTGGAATAAATTCCTTCATAATAGGCTTCAATCGCCTCTCGATAGGTTTTGGTTACAACTTCCACGTAATGTGGATCCCTCATGCGTCCTTCAATTTTGAAACAGTCGATGTTGGCTTCAATCAATTCCGGAATATGGTCAATCATGCAGAGGTCCCGAGAGTTGAGGAATCGCTCCCCATTATAGATGTATTCCCTGTTGGTTTCATCATAAACCCACCACTGCCGACGGCATGGTTGGGTGCATTCCCCGCGATTCGCTGATTTGCCTTCAATATCTTGAGAGAAGTAACACCGTCCCGAAATGGATGTACACATAGCGCCATGGACGAACACCTCAATCTCAGCCGTAGTCAGTTTAGATTTGATTTCTTTTATTTGCCCGAGCGAACATTCCCGGGCAAGAATGATGCAGGCGGCCCCTAATTGTTCATAAAATTTGGCTGCCGCAGAATTGGACACATTGCATTGGGTAGAAATATGAAAAGGGAGCCCAATTTCCTTTGCAAATTGAATAGTTGCGAAATCATGGACGATCACGGCATCCATTTCAGCTTCTTGCACTTTCTGTAACAAATTCCGGAGTGAATTTAACTCATTCTCGTATATAACAATGTTCGTGGCAAGGATCGCCTTTAACCCATTATCATGAAGAAGTTTGGTCACTTTAGGGAGATCTTGCTCCTGAAAATTGTCCGCTTGCATTCGCATGTTGAAGGCTTGGACTCCGAAATAAAAGGCATCTGCATAGGGGAGGGCTGCCTTGATTACTTTGAAATTTTTTGCAGGAGCTAAGAGTTCTACCTTTCGCATTTTTACCATTAAATTATTTTTACCATTTAGTATTTAATTATAAATGGTTTTTACTTTAAAACATCTTGAATTCTTTTTGAAAGCGAATTGAAATATTCCCAATCAATAGGTTTTAATAAATCTTCCTCTTTAATTCATTTTAACATTTCAATAAAGGCGCCAACGCGTGTCTGGATTTGGCCGATATTGTCTCCAGGGGAATAAAAATCAAGCGGGATAATGGGAATGCCAAGCTCATCCATCACCAGATCTTTCATTTTTCGATAGGCGGGCGTGGTAAATCGGCAACCCCAGACATGGGAAAAGAGGATGGCATCAGCTTTGATCCGTTTTGCGATTCCCATCCAACTGTCAAGTAAATCCTGAATGCCCACTTTTATATTTAGATCAACGAGGTATTTCGCATAATTTTCAATCATATCCCCAGAAATTTTGATTGATGGAGTTCTGACACAATTCTCAAAAATGTCGAGATATAATAGGACAGCTCCCGCCTTTTCAAAGGTTGAGGGGAGGATGGGATCGAACCCAGGACTGCCAGCGATGACAACACGGTGGACTCCTTCCTTTCGATAATTAGGAAGGCCTTTCTTAAATTTTCGTCGAATTTTATAAACAAGATTTTTTAATTTATTCCGAAAGAAAGATGCATCACTTAAAAAATCCACATAGCAACCGTGTATTAATAGGAGGGCCGCAGTATGGAGAGGGACATAACCTTTTATGTAATAAATATAAAGTTCCCGAATTAGACTTCGAATTTCATTATTAATCATGGCAATCTTTCGCATCCTTGCATCTGTAACCGGTGATCCAGAAAGGTTTTCCAAAGTAGCAATATAGCGGTGAAGTTCAGAAGTAACTACATCGACTAAGGAACGGTTCGATTGATCTCCGTAGGGTTTCTCAAAATAAAAGACTGGCTTAAAATTTGACATCCGTTCGTAAAATTTGGCGAAATGCAGGCAATAATCGCCCTCTAGTCCTCCTACAATTAGATCGATAAGGTGAAAGTTTTTAACCAAAGCTCCATAACATATCCGTGTCTGAACACAAGTATCCATATAGAATTCGGCTTTCTCAGCGACATTAATGAGACTAGTGAATATTTTTGAGAATTCGTCTTGGTTAATACTCTCGAAAAATCCTACAGAAAAACGTTCCCGGTTTTTAATATAATAGGAAACTATAGGTTTGAGGAGATGGAGGCGATTAATAATATTCACAACGCTGATGTATTGACTGAAAGGAAATTCGGTGAGTCTTGGGAGAAAGAGGGGCACCGTGTTCTTTGCTGCAAAAGCTAATTCCATGGGAGGGAGAAACCCTGCAACAACTTTTTTACCGCGTTTTTGTGCCTTTGCGATCTGAATGGGCCCTAGTAAGTACTTGATACCAAGATCGAGAATTGGCTGTAAGGTAAAATCTTCAATTTGGTAGTTGATCAAGCAATCATCTCCAGAAACGCCTCGACTCTAGTTTGGATTTGGCCAACATTCGACTCCGCATAATCTCTATCCAAATCGAGCACAGGTATATTGTGTTGATTCATAATTTTTTTAAATTCCGGTTTCAAATTTGAGTAGGAATCACAAAATTTCAAAGTATGATTTATCACTCCAGAAGCGTGAAATGAGTGATATATTTCTAGTACTTTTGGAATTCGTATTTCTGATTCGGGAATCATGCGCCCACATAGACATCTACGGAGATATTTGTCAGTAAGAGCGCTGAGCGGATTTGAAGATGTGTTGTTTACATCCTCTAGAAAGTAATCCATAGAAGACCAGAGGTCATCCGCCACGATTACGCCGCCACAGTCATCTTCAATGATTTCAAGAATGGAATCGCCAAGAGTGATTCCACTTCCTGTTAAGAAAACTCTGGTTCCTGAATATTGAGGGGGGTTATTTTTTAATTCTTCTAAAAATTCTTGACATCGTGATATCATTGTTTTTGGACCGAGCAAAAAGGCCTGGCAAATTAATTGGTGAATAGTCATTCCACGGACAGGAGGATTATCCAATTTTCGGTAATCATTGATATTTCTTAAAAGTGCTCGCATCTGGTTATAAGCCTGAATTGCTTTTGAAAAAGTTTTAGAAGTGCATTGATTCCCGGTCAAGTTTTCAAGATAGGTCTGAATTTTTCTAAGTTCATTCATATAGAAATTAAAACTGGAATCCCTACGATCATGGGGTAGAATTATATGTACACCGGGAATTTGGAAGTAATACAAATAATTTGCGACATTTTGGACACCGTTACAAAAGGTACCAACAATTAAAGCGTCAATTAAAGAATAAAGTGGATGTTTTTTCTCAAGAAATCCTAGGGTTGATCGACCATAGGGACATGTTGTAGCTGACAAATATTGATCTCCTAGTTCTTGTTCATCTTTCCCCCCTAAAATGAGATGGATAGGAATCGCACCAGCAGCTACAACTAATTCATCTGGAAACATGCCATGTGGCACGATTCCCACAATTTTGATACCCTCTTCTTTATAACCACTGAGAACCTCGATTGCCTCGCTGATTAACTTTGAGTCCATTGTTACCTTTTCAAGGTCTCGAATATTAAAATGTTTTTTCCTAGCTTGTTTTTTATAAGAAGCAGTTTTATATCAAAACTCATTTTATAATTAAATACACATTTTAATAGAGGTCGACGTATGAGTGAAGAAAAAGACGAAAAAGAGCGCGCTCGCTCGAGAAAACCGAAGTTTAATACTAATGACGCATCCTATAATATTCCAATCGAGCATCAAACTGCACATCCAATGAGATCTCCAGAATTTATATTCGAAAAGGAAGAGAAAGATACAGATAAAGATACAGAATGAGTGTAATTGATAAAATAGAAAAAAAATAAATAATTAATTTTAATTTTGAAATATACTTTTTGTAAAGGAGGCGGAACCATGGAAAAGGATATCCGATTTATTTATAAAAAAGAAGTCTGGTTTATTAGTGCCCTCATTAATGATGAAAGGGTTGATTGTGAGAAAACGACTAATGAAATAGAAAAGAAATTAATAGATAAACTCACCAACCTTACAGAAGCAGATTTACAAAAAATACGTTGGAGCCCAGAATTAATAAAACAAGTTATAGAACTTGGAAGGAATATGAGCTTGAAGTGTGAATGGGTTCCGTTCATTGATTACTTTCCGTATTATAATGAGAATACTGGATTAAGATTTGATACTTTAGGATATTTCAAAGTTTCCATTGAGTATTTCAAGGGAGATCCTGCGAAGAAAGAATCAATAATCCCTGCACAAATACAACAAATCCCAACGGTAGCCTTGAATATCTTGAAAGAATTTTGTGGGAAATATGTGAATCAATATCTAAATATTGACCGCGAGAGCCCTATTTTCGTCTTTGGAGTATCTGACACTATAAAAAATACCCAAAACAAAAAGATTGAGATTGAATGGACAGAAGATAACATACAGAAATATAAAAAAGTTCTGGGACCTTGGACTGTAATCTATTCTGGACAATGGCCAGATTACTCCGACACATTATATATCAAACGTGTCCAAAATAATTTATCGAATCGCTTGTCAGAACTTCATTTCATCTATAGGAATTCTGGTTTTATATACATGGCGAAGGAAAATTTTGAGAATTTTTTTGAACAATATATGATGGACTCTGTCCTCGAGCCAACAGCCCAAGTCCGGGCGATGCTCTTTGCATTGATTTCGATAAATGAATCACTAGACGCCCTTTTTTCAATAAAGGATTTCATGGATTTAGATACATTAGAAAAGAAAATTGAAAATTTAAGGAATACTCGTGGAATGATACAAACTAGGATGAGCTTAATCTATAACGAGTTAGATTTTAATAGACGACAACATTATACGAGCGTTTTGACTCATTTAATAGATCAGTTTAATCTAAAAGATATTTTAGAACGAATTGAAGGGAAATTTGATGTAATCCAAGATTCAATGGATCTTCGTTATCAAAGTGTAAATCACGAAATCCAAACCAGAACACAGCGGGGTATGAATTATTTGAATATTATCTTTATCATTAGTGTTATAGTCGATGTAGTTTCATATATCTTAAATATAGTAACCCCTTTCAATATTGCTTTTAATGCCACCATTCTAATAATTCTTGCTTTCATTTTAATTTATACAACGAGGGCTATCATAGGAGGTCGGCGTAGCGCAAAAAAGGGTAAAGTCCGGAAAACTGTAGATGGCGTCATTTTAGATGAGAGTAAGGAAAATATTGTTTTAATAAAGCGAACATATCCGCCTTTTAAAAATCAGTGGGCACTCCCTGGAGGATTTGTTGAGAAGGGCGAATCTAATAGAGAAGCTGTGATCAGAGAAGGAAAAGAGGAGACTGGCTTAGATCTAGCGGTTGAAGGAAAAATAGGCATTTATGATACCCCAGAACGTGATCCGCGGGGGAGAATTGTATCAACTGCGTTCTTATGTTCCATAATCGGTAGTACAAAGGTAAGACCAAGCGATGAATCAAAAGAGGTAAAATATGTACCCTTAACCGAATTGAAAGGAGTAGATTTAGCCTTTGATCATGAACAAATTATTAAAGATGCCGTGGAAAAATTCTTGGGAAAGTGGCCTAAATCTCAAAGAGCTTGATATTTGAACAACTATGAGTAATCTAATGTCGTGAAATATGGCTTTTACGTCATTTAATTATATTTTTTGTACTTTTTTTTGATATTAGAGTTATTCAATCAATCTTTTGGCAATCAATAACATATTATAAGCTTCACAATCTGAATATTGCTTAAATCTTAGGTCAGTATTTTTCCAAAACTCATAAAGTATCATCCCTTTCTTATTTTTAGAGGGATCAATAAGTTCTTTGGAATCGATAAATGGTAAGTCTTTCAAAAAGTAAATTGTTTAGGATTTTCTTTAATCCTTTCAATTAATGTAAAGTGACAGAATAAATTAGAAAAAGTCAAAATAAAGTAGAAAAGTTTGCCATAATAAATTAGAAAACCAATTTCCTCTCTTTTTTTAAAAAAATAAGTTTATTTCAAGCTTATTTCTTAAAATAACACCTATAGATTGAATTTTAAAGTTGAAAATTCTTAAAATTCTTAATTATACCTTGCATTACCAAGCAAAAATCTCATAAGATAGTTTTAATTATTGAACTTTCTTGTTTCTTTTTCTTCATTTTCTTGAATTTTTTATAAACAATCAGGATAGGAATTACAATTAGAAGGGATATTATAGATAGCCAGAACCATTCGAAATTGGTTGTATCACCATTCCAGCCATCTTCTATCGTAGGTATTCTAGTGGTAGTATACATGATTTCATTGTCTGTCCCCCATTTACAAGCCGTACTATCATACCAAACCACGTGCATTGTCTGATTATAATCTATTGCAATTGCGGGGAACCGACTACTCCCTGTATTCCAATAGCTCCCATTATAGCCATCCGAAAT
>JABXJU010000259.1 GCA_013375405.1 Candidatus Helarchaeota archaeon | reverse complement strand
ACAAAATCTTTTCTGTTATGATCCCCTATCTAGAGAATTATTTTTATTATTCCTTAGAAATATTTGCGTTGTTTCTCTTAGCACCTATTATCACACTCATTTCTTTAAAACCTAAATTATATAAGGAATACTTTGATAAGGAGAGCTCCGTTTTACGAAGTCTTCGAAAATCTCAAGATTATGGGGAGGATTTTGATAAATTAGTTTCATTAATAGTATCAGGAGACAGATACCTTTCATCTGCATATAGCTCTTAATGACGTATCGTCACACATGAATTACTTAAATTGAAAAGATAGATACTACAAAGAGATAAATTTTAGGGCTAAATTTAATCCAATTGAACTTTTTTTGAGTGCTCATACCATTCAACAAGAGCTGAAAAAGTGCGAGCAATTCTCCGAAATTCTGGTAGGACAAGGATTTTGTGTGTTCTTAGGTATTTTTGCAATTCGTCATTTCCCCCAAATTCTCCTAAAAAGAAGACAGGTTTTTCTGATTTTTCTATATATCTTCGCATTTTTCTAACATTTTCCTTAATATACTGAATCATAACCTCATAATTTGCGTCTAAGAGGCCGAAATCGACGTACTTCCCTCGAGTGTCTCCAAAATCCCCTAATAAAAGTAAGAGCCCATCAAAATTATCATGTTGTAAGAGCATTTTAACAATTCTAGTAAAAACTGTGAAGTTCATAGAATCTGTGACATCGATAGGATTGTTATGACTCCAATACTCCGGAAGCATATGATTAATTTTAGCAATAATTTCAGGAGGTAGAGGGGCAACATTTAATCCCCCATATTTAACCATTGCATCGGTCGCCATGACTCCTAGACTTCCAGCAGGTGTAAGTATTCCAATTTTTCTTCCTTTAGGAATATTTGTTATTAAAAAAGCCGTACAAATATCTACAAGCTCGTCAATACTATCTGCTGGAATTAAACCAGCCTGCTTTACAACACCTTCAAAAATTTTATCACTATATTCCCCCGCTATTGCACCTACATGACTTAAAGCAGCTCTCCTACCTGCATCTGTCACCCCGGATTTGTAAACAACTACTGGCTTAATTTTTGTGACTTCTTTCGCAATTTGTATGATGTCCTGTCCGCCACCACCTTCAGAATAGACACCAATTACTTTGGTTTCAGAATCCTGACCATAATACTCGATCAAATCTTGAATTTTTAAGCCTGCAGAATCGCCAAGATTTAAAAATTTTGTAACTCCAATACCTCGAACCCGCGTTTCAATCATGGCGAAAACTCCTGCGGTGCCTCCTCGGGTAACATAAGAAATATGCCCGGATAAATTATGAACTCTAGGCCCAAAAATCGCATTTAACGAAACTGCATCACTCCAAACCCCATTACAATTAGGACCTGCAAATACAAATCCATTTTTTCGTGCAATTCTAATAATTTGATCTTGCAAAACAAGTTTTTCTGCGTCGTAATCCACAGATTCCCCAAATCCCGAAGAAATAATAACTACGGCTTTAACATTCTGCTTACCACAATCTTCCAGCACTTCAGGGACCGATCGTGACGGAACAATGACAAATGCTAAATCTAACTCCGAATCAATTTCCTCTAACTTTCGTTTTACTGGAAGGCCTAGGATTTTTTTTCCTGCCTCAATTGATTTATTAACTAAATATAGCGGCCCTTTATACTCTCCCTTTAGAATATTCGAGAGAATCATGCCTGACGGACCCATTAAATTACGACTCATCCCGATTAGAGCAACATTTTTCGGATGGAAAAAATAATCAATAAGTTCCAGTTTCTTCATCGATAACGAAACTCCAATGAGATAAATTCTCTCAAGAACCTTCTAGTTTATTCATTAAAATTTTTCCACGAATCCCTTACCCTCGCTTTTTTATAGAGGTTATGGTATCTTGGATATTATATGGTATCTTTGATACAGTTTTCGAGAAATTACGACAATACTGAAATGCTGTTTCGTTAAAGGATAATATAAGCGAAGTTATTTTACTGAAGGATAAAATAAAAAATGCTTCTTTGTCCAAAAATGGTAATAAGGATACTATCATACAAAGGGATAGGATAAGATGACACAACATACGTTTGGTGAAATTTCTGATGAGATACCCACAAAATATCACTTACCCTTAGGAACGAATATTTGGGAAATGTTCAAGGAACATGGATGGGAATTTCTCAAGCAGTTTTTTTCAGAATTTGGAAAAATGATCTACGATCTTTCAACGATTCGATTAAATGAATCGATATTCACCGCGAGAGATGTTCTAGGAGGGAAAATACCTGATTCGCAGGCCGATAAAATTTTAACTTTTGCATTTTTTCCCGTCGTTTTGGCAATTAGGAGCGATCTCCAGCAGGGTGTCATGAAACTACTTTTTGGCGAGAGTTCGGATACCACCTTTTTATTTATCCATGATTTTGAAGATGGGGAATGTCTGTTCGCTTTAAATCTCCATTTAGAAGATGGGATTCCTGTCGATTGGTGGGTTATAAACCGTGATGATGAATTTTTTAATAGACGTCACATGAAATTGGGTTATAAGTTAAAAGATATTCCACGAAGAAGTAAAAATTTAGATCAAGCTGCAGATCGCATTATAGCAACTCTTTGTGATGCACGGAATGAAAGGACGCCTCAATGGAATCAAAGTGCTTACAGTATTGTTGTAACATGGTGCAGTGCCGGTCTGAATATGGTTCTTGAGGCATCCTCGTATGAGGTATTATCCTTCATGTTCGATGGAATAGCTTCTAAAACTGCTTACAAATTAAAGGATTATTGGTTCAATTGGTGGCCTGCACCGCCCATGGTTGGCAGTTTTGGTTATGGCGGGGCAAGTATGAGCAGCAAATTTATTGAAATCATGTCTGGGCTCTTTACTGAACATCGTTTATATCTCCATCCAATTGAAAAGGATGCGCACCCATTAATAAACGAAACCGTCCCCGAATGTTTTTCATTCATGCGGAACAAATGGGAACGAAAAGGTATGGTTATGCCCTATCAATCTTATGGCCGCGGCGCTCCAAGGACGCGAGATAAGAACGTATATAAGAATGCTGATCAGCAGCCCGAATTATTAGATACGGCTTATCCAGATGATCCGAAAGGGAGATTCAAATTAGAAGATTTAGGACTGACTTTCGAGCAGGTATTGGAAGGAGCCTATTTAGATTTGACACTTGATTCACGTAAAGAGGATGTCTCCCCTAATATAATAATTAGCAGAAAACATGGACGCCATACGGAATTTTTATGGAAGGAATATACCGAAGAATCTAAGACTAGGGTCAAACAAAGATCGTCGCTCCGATCTGTGGCAGATGAAGCTGGTGTTGATATGAAAAGCGTGGAAAAAATGCGTGAAGATTTCCAATATCGTCCGAAAAAATAATTATTATAAAAAAATAGAGATTTATTCATACAAATTCAAATTCTTAGCTCTTTTCGGATGAAATAAAACCATTTAATTCCTTTTTCACTTCTATAGTTTCCTCTTGAATTTCAATATTGGATGCAACATAATATATCATATTATCTTTCATTATTTTCTTAATTAATCCTCCATCTAAGAGTCGTATTAAATGGGCTTGAGCAGTTGAATAAGGTATTTGAAGTTGGTCCTTTAACTCTGCAATTCTAAGTTGCTCATGCTCCTTAATACATTCATAAATGGTCTTATTCAATACATTCCTTAAGAGTATGGTTTTTTCTTCCTGCGTTTCTTCAAAATCAGAGGGGAAAAAAATTGCCTTATTTTGGTAACTTCTTTTTCGAAGAAAATTAAATTTAACGAGTAAATTTAGATGGTGTCTCGCAATAAAAGCTCCTAATTGAAAAGTTTTACGAATTTCTCGTTCATGAGCTCCTGGATATTTTAAAATATATTCATATATATTTTTTCTTCTGTCATTGGTAAGGATATCGTCTCTAAACAGCTGTCTTCCTCTAATAAAATACCTCATTCGATAAAGATCACGGATGGCTTGATCTATTGCTGGTTCGGGATTCGGGAGTTCTTTACAGCAAGTTTCAAAAAGTATTATTACATCCACAATTTTCTTTTTTTGCTTTAATTTATTTGCCACTTGAAGGACATTCTTATGAAGACTATTTAGTTGTTCTTTTCTTATCCCCTTCTTACTGTATTCTTCAGTTGTCACAGTGGTTTATCCCCGGTACTAATAAAGGGCGATCAGGGCTTTAAAGATTTTTCGATTTCATCTATCCATTGTGTTGCTTCTTCTTCACCCATAAATGTTAAATCTTGTATTAAGAGTTCCCTCTCAGCTTCTGTTAGCCCAACGATTCGATTTATCCTCTCCATAACCTCAGTTGATATAACATAAACCCCCTCTGGAAAATCAGTATGAAGTTTGTGCTTCAAACGTGATCTATATTCGGATTTCATTATACTTGGACCTTTCTGTCTCTTGCGCTTTAAAATGAACCTCATAGTGCCGACGGTAGCAACACTCCCAAAAATTAGAAAGAAAATAATGAAAATTATGAAATGAGGCCATTTTCCATCAGTGGGTTTAAAGACTATAAAACTAAATTGCTCTGAAGCGTTCGTGTTCCCAAATACATCGATCACAAAAATCCGATAGGTAATGAGTTTATTGAGTGAATAATTGATAAATGTGAAATTCCAGACACCATCTTGTAATGATCCACTCTTAAATGACATCGAATAATTCGTTAAAGTCCCCGTATAATTCGTTTCAATATATACCGTTTGGATTTGTGTACTATCAGTGATGTGTGCCGTCACATTCACAATATCCTGATAGGCGGGAACCACTGGATCTTGTGTGACACTCAGAATATTAGGTTCGATAATATCAAAATAGCCGAAACTAAATTGAATCGAAGCATTAACATTATCGAACATATCCAACGTAAAAATCCGATAAACAATAGATCGATTCACCGGATAATTATCAAACGTGAAATTCCAGACACCATCCTGTAGGGATCCACTCAAGAGCGTCATCGTATGATTAAATAAGGTCCCTGTGTGATTCGTTTCGATTTTTACCGTTTGAATTTGTACATTATCCGTGATATGCGCCGTCACATTCACGATATCTTGATAGGCTGGAATAGCTGGATCCTGCGTTATGCTCACTATATTCGGTTCAAGGGTATCAACGATCCCAAAACCAGCTTGTACCGTAGTATTAGCATTCCCGAATACATCCAGCGCAAATATTCGATAGAGGATGAGATTATTGTCAGGATAATTGTCAAACGTGAAATTCCAGACACCATCCTGTAGGGATCCACTCAAGAGTGTCATCGTATAATTCGATACCGAACCCGTATAATTCGTTTCGATTTTCACCGTTTGAATTTGCGTATTCTCGGTGATATGGGCCGT
>JABXJU010000258.1 GCA_013375405.1 Candidatus Helarchaeota archaeon | reverse complement strand
AAAACATTTAATAATGTATTTTAAGAAAAAGTACCGACGAAAAAATAACTACGAAATTTCAGACTGGGTTTTTTTTAAGTATTTTCTAAAAACCACAACATTTTTTATTATCCATTTTCCTTTTTTTGACACTAAATGATTAAATTACATAATGAATTGTTAAAGACAAATACTAAACCCAATCTTTCTTAAAGGTAAATAGATGAGAGGACGAAATCGCATGGAACCCCATATTACAAAGGAGCAGGTTGAGCATATTGCGTGGCTAGCTCGCATTAAATTAACGGAAGAAGAAAAAGAGAAATTCACTACCTTATTTAATGACATTTTGGAATATTTTCGGAAGATTGATGAGATTGATACGACCGATGTCGAATATACTTTTCATGGTGTAGAACTCAAGAATATATTCCGAGAAGATATCGTAACTCCTTCTCTCTCAAAAGATGAAATATTTAAAAATGCACCCAAAACTAAAAAGAAATTCATTAAAGCGCCTCGGATGGTGTAACGTTTAAAAATGGCATCCCTAAATGAATCGACTGCTTATCAACTACGCTCGATGCTCCAAAACGGTGAAATATCCGCTGAAGAACTCATGCATTCTATTTTCGAGAGAATTGAGCGTGTAGAAAATGATCTACAGGCATTTGTCACGCTCTTAAAAGAAGATGCAATAGACCATGCCAAGCAACTAGATAAAAAATTGAAAAAATCCGAGGCGTCAGGGCAATTGCTTGGTTTCCCTATAGCGGTTAAGGATAATATTTGCACACAAAATGTACGGACAAGTTGTAGCTCTAAAATGCTCCATAACTATATTCCCCCATATAATGCAACAGTTGTTGATCGTATATTACAGGAAGGTGCTATTATCATTGGGAAAACGAATATGGATGAGTTCGCCATGGGGACCACCACGGAAAGCAGTTATTATCAAATTACTCATAATCCTTGGAATTTGGAGCATGTTCCGGGGGGATCATCTGGGGGAAGTGCAGTAGTCGTTGCTGCGGACGAGAGTATTTTAGCTTTAGGTAGCGACACTGGGGGATCCATTCGATGTCCTGCTAGTTTCACAGGCATTACAGGGTTAAAAGTCACATATGGATTAATTAGTCGGTATGGACTCGTCTCCTATGCTTGTAGTCTCGAACAAATTGGTCCTCTCACGAAAGATGTTCGAGATTGTGCCCTATTACTGAATGTTTTAGCTGGACATGACACATATGATAGCACTACCATTAAAATACAGAAGAAGGATTACTTGAAAGGTTTGGATAAAGATATTAAAGGCTTACGAATCGGGGTGCCCCAGGAGTTACTGGGTGAAGGTACTGAGAAAACCGTATCTAAGAGTGTATGGAATGCTATACATCTTCTAGAGTCACATGGAGCCACTTATAATGAGATTTCAATTCCATTGATTAAATATGCCGTCCCTTGCTATTATATCATCGCGATGTCTGAAGCAAGTTCTAATTTAGCGCGTTATGATGGAATTCGCTATGGGCATCGTGTTGAAAAGGATGAAGGGGAATGGAATGAAATTTTCGCTGAGGATCGAATGAGCTTTGGTCCAGAAGTTCGGCGGCGAATTATGCTTGGTACCTATGCCCTGTCTGCTGGATATTATGATATGTACTATTTAAAAGCATTAAAAGTTCGTACTTTGCTCCGGAAACAATTTGAATCTCAATTTAATTCGTGTGATGTAATCGCTGGGCCTACTATGCCTTCTATCGCCTTTAAGATTGGAGAGAAAATTTCTGATCCCCTCTCCATGTATCGGGCAGATATCGATACGGTCGCTGCAAATATCACAGGATTGCCAGCGATCTCAATTCCCTGTGGCTTTTCAAATGGATTACCGATCGGATTGCAACTGATAGGAGATCTCCTCCAAGAGGAGGTAATTCTCCAAGCCGCTCATAAATTCCAGCAAGAAACTAATTATCATGAGAAAAAACCCTTATTAAAGTGATGATCAGATGACAGCTGAAATAAAAGCAAAGAAAATTTTAGAACCTGAAGAAGTCCTAATCGGACTGGAGATTCATGTTCAACTCACCAAATTAAAAACAAAATTATTCTGCGGCTGTTCTACGGATTATCGTGGGAAAGATCCAAACCTTTACCTATGTCCTATCTGTCTGGGTTTGCCTGGTTCGCTACCCGTCGTTAATAAAAAAGCAGTGGAATATGCTATCATGGTTGGGTTAGCTTTAGGTTGTGAAATTCCACCAAGATCCTTGTTCCATAGAAAAAATTATTATTACCCGGATATGCCCAAGAATTTTCAAATAACTCAGTATAATAAAGCAGGGGGCGTGCCCATTGGACTCGGAGGGGAAGTTAAATATGAAAATAATAATGGCAAACGGCTGATAAATTTAATTCGTATTCAATTAGAAGAAGATCCTGGGCGTTTAACATATTTGGGCAGTATCACTACATCCCCTTATACTTTAGTTGATTACAACAGGGCAGGAATCACGCTATTAGAAATTGTCACAGAGCCGGATCTTCGATCCCCGAAGGAAGCCCGCCTATTTCTTCAGAAGCTTCGGTCCATACTTGAACATCTTGGAGTTGCCGACTGTAGTTTAGAAGGATCAATGCGGTGTGATGCAAATATTTCCATCAAGGGCGGCAATCGGGTCGAAGTCAAGAATATAACCTCCTTCAAGGCCGTAGAAAAAGCGCTTCAATTTGAACTTATACGCCAACGCCGGCAGAAAGCAGATGGGGTCGAAACAGTTATGGAAACACGCCATTGGGATGATGAAAAAGGGATAACCATTTCTTTACGCACTAAAGAGGAAGAACATGATTACCGGTACTTTCCTGAACCAGACCTTGTTCCCATCGAAATATCTTCTAAGTGGGTTGAAGAACTAGGGGCGAAAATGCCTGAATTGCCAGATGAACGACGGAATCGTTTTATAAAGGACTATCAAATTCCAATATATGATGCTACAGTATTAACTGGTAGTAAAGCACTAGCCGACTTTTTCGAAAATTGTATTAAATTATACGACAACCCAAAAAACATTAGCAACTGGATCATGAGCGACCTTTTGCGCCATTTAAATGAGAAAAACATCGAAATTTACGAATCCACCATTACTCCTGATCGGTTTGTAACATTGCTCAAGCGTATTGATGAGGAAATTATCAGCCGCAGATCGGCAAAAAAGGTCTTAATGGACATGGTCGATGAGGGAAAGCCTCCAGATCAAATAATTGAGGAGGATGCACACCATCGAATTGGGGATGTTGAAGAAATAAAAAATATTGCTTGGCAAGTAGTTAAAGAAAACCAAAAGGCGACTCAAGACGCAATTCAAGATGATAGTGCCATCAATTTCTTGGTTGGACAAGTCATGAAAAGAACTCGGGGGACCGCTGATCCCCAAATAACCTATAAGCTTATAAAAGAAATAATAGAGTCATTGAGAGAAGCTACTGAAGAAGAAAATTAGGAAATTAACAATAAAACTGGATTAACAAAATCAATCAATCACTTTTTAAGAACAAGCTCTATTTCATCTATTTTTTCAACTGCTTTATTTAATATATTATTAACTTCCGGAAGATGTTCAATAAATTCTTTTAATCGTTTAGAAGGTAATCCTTCTAACTTAGGATTTTTTTTAAAAAGTTTAGAAAATCTTTCATGAATTTGCCTGAAAAAATCTAGATAATCTCTAATTCCGGCTAAAAAAATTTCTTCTGGTCCCCATTCTAAATAATATTCTATTGTTTTCCCTTCTCCTTTCTGTCGCTTACGAATATATCCTAATTTTTGCAATGTATTTACTGCTTTATTAATTGAAGAACGACTGAAATTACTCCGCCTTTCTAGTTCTGCTTGTGTCATTGAAACTTCTTTTAAATAAATAATAGCCATTATTCGTCCATGCATCCGGCTAAAACCTTGTTTTTCAAGCAAATCTTCAAAGATATCAATAAAATCCTCTTCCATTTTTACCTGAAACTTCGTTTCATAGATTTTATTCCAACCAGTGGTGTTTTTTAATTCCTGTTCTACATCCATACAAATCATCCTTTTTTACGAAAAATTTCAAAAATTTCGTATTAACTTAAAGTTTCATAAATTATAACATAGGAGAATATCCTAGTATTCTAAGACGATAAAATTAGAAAAAAAGCAGGCGGCCAGAATTGGCAGATATTCGGCATGTTGTAACCAGTTTTTTACGATTTCAAGGGAAAGTTTTGTTGCTTCAAAGAAGTTCACGCGTTGGAACCTATCGAGGTCAATGGGCTGGCTGTAGCGGTTATCTCGAAGGTAATGAGGTTCCATATGACCGTGCCATCATTGAAATTTGGGAAGAAACTCAATTAACGGAAGATAAAGTCACTTTAATTAAAAAAGGGGACCCGATAGAAATTATAGACGAAAAAAAAGAAATTACTTGGATCGTGCATCCATTTTTATTTGAAATAGCGACGGATCAAATCCAATTGGATTGGGAGCATAAGAATTATAAGTGGATCCCCCCGGATGCGTTAAGTAATTTTAAAACCGTTCCAAAATTGAAAGAAACCTACGAGCAAGTCCAAAATTCATCATGAGTTCTCTTTTTATGGCAAGGCTGCTTTGATAACTTGTGCTGACATCTTCTTTAAGTCACCAAGTGTTAATTGTCCTTTCTCAATCATGAGTTTTAATACTTTATATGCCCCGCATTGATATTCATTCTCCCTTATTTCTTGCCCTTCCTTATAAAATTTACATCTCGCCCTACAGACGATCTCTAAAATCTTTTTATCTAACTCATCTAAATCTGCCATGTATTTATCACTCCTTTTTAGGATATTCAAAGTTGAATACTGCGCATTTAACTCGATCCACGCCGAATAATTGTCCCGTGCCTACGGACGCACGAAACCTGCACCCACCACGGCAATTTTCTAAGTATGGACAATTTAACTTAGCGCATTCTAATTCCTTCTGTTCCCAAATAAAATCTTTTTGGATTGCTTTCCAGCAGTCCTTAAGGCTCATTTGGTTCAAATTCCCAACGGGTCGGTCAGTGAAAAAACCACATTTACTAATATCCCCATTTGGCATGAGGGCACATAGATGGGCGCCGCACGCATAAATATTATGCGTTTCCTCGAATGGTGCCCCCCAACCATATTCACGTAATGCGGCGCCTGCATCCTGAATTGATGGATAAAGATCAGGATATTTCAGAAACTCACCAGTTTGCGAGGGTACATCAAGCGCCCAAGATTTGACTCCTAATTCTTTCAAGATTGCCTCTAATGCGGGTAATTCCTCTAAATTTTGAGAATGTATCATTGTAGCCACGCTGACATCAAGTCCCGCACCTAGTAATGTTTTAATGGCTTGAATGGCCTTTTCAAACGC
>JABXJU010000257.1 GCA_013375405.1 Candidatus Helarchaeota archaeon | reverse complement strand
CAAGCGGATCCATTTAATGGTACGACTGTATTCCCGGCGACTAATTATACTTTCTGGAGCTTAGCTGATGACACCTACTACATTAGAGTCGTTGCTTTGGATGAAAAAGGGAATCGGAGTCTTCCTTCTAACATGGTCAATGTTATTGTAGATACGACAGCCCCACTCATCATAAGCGGTAGTATAACAGATGTTACGGGAGAGTCCATCTCAGCTGGAGCGACTGTAGAGATCTATGTTAATGTATCTGATGTTGGCGGAATTTACAGGGTTTGGTTAAATTACTCGGTTGATGGAGTTCCTCAGGCTCCAGTACTAATGACTCTGGATACTGTTGGGTTAGGTAACACTTACTTGTACGTGGGTAGCTTCTTGGCACCACAAGCGGGCCAGACAGTGAATTACTCCATCACGGTGTTTGATAATTATGGTAGGTTTAACATCAGTACTTCATTTGTATTTACGGTTATAACACCTGAAGAAGAATTTCCGACGGCTATAATAGCTATAATTGGCGTTGTTGCAGTGGGCGCAATCGGAGCAGCAGTTGTAGTAACGCGAATGCGAACTAAGGCAAAGAAAAAGGAGTACATCGCAGAAGAATTACTACCGCTACCTATCTAATTTTTTTATTTATTCAAAATTTTTTTAAAAGAGAATACGAATTTACCTTTTTTTCTTCTTTTTTGGTTTTTCAACGGGTTTTTCTGCAATATAAGTGGTATGGAAGAACATACTCTGTTCGATCACGGGTTTAGTAAACCCTGCACGGAGAAAAGCAGTTTTGAATTCAACATATTCGGGGTATCCTTTGAATTCCTTATCGGCAAAGAGTAATAATTCAGCAGGATGGAGCGCATCTGAATCTTTAATGGGTTGCAACCCAGCAATGCGAGAACCGCCCTTGAGGGTGGTGCGAAGTGCTAAAAGCATATCCGTGATCTGTTCGCCGCTAAAGCGATTAAAGAGCAAGCCGATGAAGGCGCCATCGCATTTCTTTTCAATGGGCATTCTATTTTCAAAATTGAAATCGTATTGGATAAATTCAACCTTATCAAGTAAATTCAAGGAAAGTAAATTTTCATATGCTAGCTCAATCATAAGGGGAGAGGGATCGACAGCATAGACTTTTCTAGGGTTCAATTCTTCTAATATATTTATTATGCTCCATCCCGTTCGACAACCAAAATCGATGATGGTGGATTCTTTAGGGAGATTTCCTCTGTTAATTGATTCATTTCTCAAAAAATTGTAGAATTTAGTTGTATAAAGCGAATCCCAGACAATTAATTCAGCTTGGCGGTCTGGATTGGCCCCTTTTAAAATATCTGGCAGGTTTTCAGCGTATTTTCTCAAAATACCAAATAATGGCATCGCTTTTTCCTGGACCTTTTGAATACCAATTGCTTCTGATTCAACAACAATTTTCCCTTTTACTTTTCGTCTCATATCAGAATTCCATTGATATTTCCCTTCATCAAGAGTTATAATGGTTTGATCAGCCAGATATTTGAGGAAAGCTTCTGTTATTCGCAAATTCTTATATTTTTTTTCTTCTACAATTTGAACAAAACTCTTAGGTTGTTTTAATATTTCTGGAAACTGTTCGGATTTGGCAATTTGTGTATAGAGTTGTCGTATTAACCAATTTAAACCTTGAGCCATTGCGATTAAATCAAATTCCTCTTTAGCTTCCATCGACAAGCGCCTATTAGAATGAAAATTCAAATTCTGGTATTCATAAACAAATAATTTTTTGCAATATTAAGTATTGATATAAGGTATATAAAAAATTTTGATTTATTTATTTTATTCATTACATCCAAATTAAAGTAATCCCGCGTAATTTTAAAGACCGTAGTAATGCCATCAATCGATTCATTTCAAGGCCTAATTCTTGTGACAATTGCAGAGCCCCTTTTCTTCCCAAACGGATTTCATTTAAGATCATGTCAACCCATTCGATTTGAATACCTAATTTTTCGATAAAAGCGCGAAATCCGTTGGATTCACGTAGAAGAGTGTTATATAAATTTATGCCTCGATCATCAATAGTGAAATAATAGCGTTTTGGATTTTGAATTAATTCCATCAGCGGGGGTGGGGCAGAAGCACGAATAATTCCTTTTAAATTTGACTCCACAATATCTGATATGCCGGCTAGTTGTCTAAGATCACCTTTCCAGACAGCGAGAATTTGCGCAAATTGGGATTGGATATCGCCTAAAGTAAGTTCGAGAATACCCCGTAAAGTCTCAACTTCATCTATCTCCCGTGTGCCGCAAACTAATGCACAACAGATATCCTTCCCGTATGCCAATAGCACTTTTGAGAAGCCTTTTTCAATAACTCGCAGAGGTTCATCTGTAGCTAGGACTTCTTTTGAAAAATTTTCAATGGCTGTTAAAAATGCTGTGATTAAATCCTGATCAATTTCCATCGCCCCAAATCTTTTATGAAAGATTGTCTGTCCCCCACGATAAATGACGTATAAATCATATAATTGCATTTATTGAACTTTCCTCTTAGTTCTAATATTCTTTCTCAATTGACCTAAATTATATACCTATTATCTTAAGTTATCTTTATAATTTTTGTCGCATCAATTAAATTTCAAAATGTTTCTTGAATTAGAACAGATAAATAAAGATAAATAAATAAATAGAGTTAATCAAAATTTTATACACTAAAAATTCAAATATCAATATCTCAACTGAAAAATTAAATAGAATTTAAAGTAACGAGGGATCTATGTGGTTTTCGGAAATTTGGAATGGTTAGTTCCAGTATTAGCATTGATAGGATTCGCAATTGGTTTTTTAATTACTTGGAGAAGAGCAAAAGTAGCAGGTGTTAGTGAGGTAATAGATACAATTTCTATGAAGTACTTAGATGAGCGAAGATTTCAGTTTAAGGATATAGTGAAAGAGACAAAACTGCCAGACCCTGTTGTTAAACGTGCAATGAAAGAATTGGAAAAAAGTGAAATTATTTACAGGACATCAAGGACCGGGTGGTTTGCATTGAATGATCCTCTCATATTCTTATCGGAGAAAGATAGGATTCGCGCAAGCCGGCTTACTAAGGATGATAATTTAGTCTATGGGGGTTATCAGCATCCATTCTTTTCGCATGTGGAGCTACTTGCAGTATATGGTATATTTTTCGGGGCAATCATTTTCGCACTTGTCGTTGGTTTAGTCCAGCCAGCTAGAGATTGGCTAATGGTCGTTTTAGGGCTTGATCCACTAGTACATTATGTAGATTTAACTATTTTTCTGTTGTTCATTGTGTTATTAGGCTTGCTTACTACTGATGCTATTGAAAATCTGATATCAATTTGGGCACGTGAAAGATATAGCGTAGTTATTGGTGAAAGGTCAGGAATCGCTTATGACAATAGTTACAGTGATGAATACTCGGGGCGAATCGGGCGGGGTCGAATACGCAAAGTAGATTTAGAAATTAGCACAGCGCAGAAGTTCTTAAACTATTTTATGCGGGTTCCGATTGGGGACATCCATATCTGCTGTGTTGCAAAGGAGCAAGGAGGGCCATGGATTGATTTTAAGAATATGCCATTTCCACGCGAGATGTTTTTTGTAATTCGAAGTATTCAACTGAAAAGTTTAGGGTGGCGAAAAAGACATGCGCGTACTTTAATGCTATGGCGTGCGAGAGGTGCAATTCCGTCAATTGGATTCTAAAGTGAGGTGAAAGGATTATGAGTAGTGATGAAGTTGAAAATATTGGAGAAGCAATTATCGAAGATATGGGAAAAGGCTATCGATTTCGACCGTTCATGCAAGTTGTTATCGTAGCTGTTATACTTTTTATAACAGCACTAGTTTTATTTATAGTTCCTGGAGGACCCCCAGGCACTCTTGATTTCAAACAACCCGGTGACTTGACTACCGCAACATTGGCTTTTTGTTGGGTTTTATCTTTTCTATTTCCATTTATCGCAAAGACTAGAAGCCATCGTGTGAAACAGATAGCAATGGGAATATTTTTTGCAGCTATTTTCGCGCTCATTGGATCTATTATCCTATTAATTGCTGATCAAGCTGTCGCTCAATCTATTACAATTAAACCTACTTCAATTGCCTTACTAATTGCGTTTCTTGTTGGAGTAGGGGCTCAACTTTTTGAACATTTAAATCCTGAAGCAGTTAAACGGACAGCTATATTGTATTTCGCCATTTTTGCTATATCCGTGGTCTTTTTTATCTGTATGTGGATTTATTTAGCGGGTATTATAGGACAATGGGGAATTTGGATAGGTATCGTTTTCACTGCGCTCTTTGCCTATGCGCTACTTCCAGAAAAGCCAAAGTAATTCAAATAACTTCCTTCTTTTTTTTGAAAAGTTTTGGTTAGATTCAACAAGGACTCAAGTACATTATCCTATTTTTACTAAAAAATCTTCTATTTCTTGTATAGTGGGTAATGCCGTTCGTGCGCCAATTCGGGTAACAGTTATTGCTCCGGCTGCGTTAGCAACTTGTGCGCATCTAAAAAGATCCCATTTTTTATGAATACCTACAGTGAAAGCAGCTGCAAAGGCATCGCCTGCTCCTGTTGTATCAATTACTTTCACCTTATATCCATTGACACGAATCTCATCATTCTTATTTACTATTAAACAGCCATGTGCCCCAAGTTTTATTGCCACAATTCGTATCCCATAATTTTCTATTAATTTATGAGCGGCAATTTTAGGATCCTTTATCTTTGGAAATATGAAAGCAAGTTCAGTACGTGATGGAAGGAATATATCGGTATTTTGTAAAATCTGCTCAATAAAAGTCAGTCCTTTTCTTATGACTTTACCCCCCGGATCATAAGATATAAGTACTTTATTTTTTCGAGCCACGCGTGCTACAAATTCAGCGACATCTCGGGGAGGACTCGTTATATGTATGAGTGAAGCCTGTGTAATAGTCAATGTATCAATACCTGCAGGAGTTAGTTTCGCGTTTGCACCTCGAAAACTAAAGATTTGTCTATTTCCAGTCCTATCAATTGGAATTAGGCACATTCCTGAGGGGAAATTTTTTTCGATTTTAACTTGAGAAACGTCTACATTCTCCCGAATAAAGTCCTTTAATAGTTTTTTACCATAGTGGTCATCACCAATTTTCCCAATAAACCCTGCATTTACTCCTAATCTTGCAACTCCTACTATATAATTTGCGGCAGAGCCGCCGGACCGTTCTTCTAGATCTGTTACCTCGATTTCTTCGTCAATACCGGGGAATTCATGTATCATTGCACAAAGGTCTATATTTACTCCACCAACGCTAATTATTTTTAATCTTGGTATTAAAATCACATCTTATATTTTAAGTAAAATATAGCTTGAGTTAAAATTCTTTTTTTGCCGACAAAATCTACACGCTTTCCGACTTTAAATTTTTCGAGCCAAACCAAT
>JABXJU010000004.1 GCA_013375405.1 Candidatus Helarchaeota archaeon | reverse complement strand
AAAGTCAAGAAATCTTTTTTAATTTTACTATCTGCTTGTTTACGAATTCTATTGTGTAAATGCAAGGTTTTTAATTCATCTGTCCTCAAGCTAGGTGCTTCGAGTTTATCGGCGTGCCAAAGACCTCTTTTATTCAACTTGTATAATTTCCTTTCTTCTTTCTTGCTCGAATAATTCACGAATTTTATTTCCAAGAAGGACATCTCTTCTAATGGCTTTATGAGTTCAGCTAGATAACTTTTTTTAATTCTTAACTTTTTCATGATATCCCTATATGATAGAAATTTTCCGTCAACAGCATTCCTCCTGAATAATTGAATTAATTCAATCTCAAGCTTTGGATTGCATTTTTTCTTTAGTCTTTCTTTCTCTAATTTTTTATCCTTCAATTTTTTATCTTTCATCAAATCACTTTTTATAATGCGAATTAGGAACCAGTCAAGATATTGCCTAACCGGTTCATGCAGTTAAATAACGGCATTTATATTTAAAGAAAAAAATATGGGTGGATACAAATGTTAGTGATAATAATAAGTTCTTTCCATAATCTCTTGTTTAGAAATTTTGAAATTTAATGCTTTTTACTGAAAAATATTTGTGAGATAATCTTCTTTCAGCTTATTTAGTTATAAACACTCTACGATGTTGTAGGAATTGTTTTTCTCTCAGAGAATTGATGTCTTCCAGATAGAGTCTAATAAAGGATATTTATTAGATAATTTAGAAAGACCTTAAAGGTCTATAGAAAACATTTTTGATAAAGCACTTAAGATCGACCCAACTTATATATCTGCATTGAACAATAAAGGATCTGTATTGAGTGTTCTAAAAAGATATGAAGATGCCCTTGAATATTATGATAAAGCACTTTTGATCGATCCAAATTATTCACGTGCATGGTATAATAAAGCTTGCGTTGAATCGTTAAGAAATAATAAACAAGAATCTATAAATTATTTAAAAAAAGTAATTGAACTCGATGAAAATATAATAGAAAAGGCAAAGTTAGAAGCAGATTTCGATAACATACGTGATTCTGAAGAGTTTAAAGAATTAATTGGGTAAAATATGTATTAATGTATAAAATAAGAAAATACAATTTTAAATTAACATTCCATCACGACATTTGCATCTACCCAAAAATATTTGAATCCCGAAAATTTTTATACTAGTTCCTGATCATATTAACCGGTTCAGAATGTTGTTAACCGGTTCAGTATCCCATGAACTAACCAATTCACAAAATTCGTGTTGGATTTCTCTCTTTTTGGACAAAAATTTAAATATGATAATGTAATCAATAGTTGTGAAAAAATTTTGTTAATTAAAAAATCGATATCAATTAGACGAAAATTAAAAATTTAAATACTAAGGTAACAAAATTTGATCTGATAAGATTTTTGATAGGTTACTTCGAAACCTATCTCACTACCATGTTGCGTATGTATTAAGTAAATTCCGTTCGAAATATAGACAAAAAAAAATGCAAAGCATTCGAAAATCCATTTTTTGTAGTAATTTAGGTAATCACTCTAATTCTCTTTTTTTATTAAGAAAGACAAGACTATTTTCAGAATTAATTGTAATTTTAAGAAAAAATTTAAAAAAATGTGATTGAAAAAATGGCAATTGAAGGACATGTTCAGAAAAAAGCATTTCATCCGGGATGTCTAGATGAAAATGTTGAAAGGATCCCTGATGATCATTTCATAGAATTTGATATTACGTCCTTAAAGGCCGAGAGGCAATTTTGGGTCAAGAGACAAGTATCACACTTAGTTGATCAAATGTTATATCATCCTGAACGGAAACCTGAATATGTTCAGAGAATAAATAGACTAATTCTTTACGAAAAAAAATTAAAAGGTGAGAAGAAGAGAGATGACTGAACCTAGCCCCAGAGGAAAATATAGGAAATATCTCAAAAATCAAGAAGAAGATGAAGAAGTTATTGAAAATATATACCAAGGGAATCAAGTTCATCAGAAGGTATTAAAATGGAATGTAATTACTCCCCAAGAAAAAAAAGAGCAAGAAAATAATGAAAAAGGGAATAATGAAAATAAAGAATCTAAAAAAAGGCAATCTTCAATTTCAAAGATTGAAAAGGATTCTAAAAAGAATATAGATGGTTTAAAATTAGTAAATGGTAAGTTTTGCGATAAGCATTGGGATTTTTTTAAGGATGTACTAGATTTTTATTACCCCAATGAAGATTTTAGAAAATATCATGCTGGGATACTCCCTATTAGCTCCTATATGGAAAAACCCAAATCAGCAATTATTTTAGGGGAATGCAATGAAAAATTGATTAAGGGCATCTTAAAGATATATCCTGACGAGCACGTACTTAGATATATGGGGATAAATGATTTAGATCTTTTCTTAGAAGATTGGAAAGGTATTAAACTAGCTTATTTTGTATTTTTTGAAGAAAATAAAGATTTAATCTACAATAAGTACATGCGAAACATAGAAGATTTTAAAATCCGTATAAGAAAAGGTTCCAAAATCATACCTAATATCACTGTCTTAGCAACATCCTTAAAATCTAACCTTCCTTCACGTTTTAAACCAAGTTCCAACATTATTGAATTAAGCAACTTAGAAAAAGATATTGAAGATTTAGTTAAATTCGAATTATTTAAACAGGGTCATGGATATGAATATCATCTCTTAAAAAAACCAGTAAAAGAAAAAATTGCGCGGTTAAACACGCATTTTAGAGAGTTAGATCGTGAATTCTTGGTCGAGATCTCTTGGGATGATATCTTACAAGATGAAGTTAATTTAAATGAAAGCATTTTACCATTTGAAGCATTCTTAGATTTAATTAAATACATCACATTTTTTCATCAAAAAAAGCGAGAATGGTATGAAGATAAAAACAGTGGAAAAAGATATCTCATATCTCATTACAACGATTTTATTCACGCATATCTGATCGCTATGCATTTTTTTACTTCACCATTATCTAATTTAAAACCTGCCAAATTAGCATTCTTCAATTATTTAATTGAAATGGCAGAAAAAAAGAGAAGAGGAGAAAAGGAATTAAAAAACTTATCCATGCATGATATCCAACTCGAACAGACTAAGATTGTTGATGATTATCCAGGAAAAAGATCCACATTATATTTTTGGCTGAATGAATTTAGCAATAAATTAAGATTATTGGTGAAAATTCAACCTGTTAAGGGCGGAAAGGTATATTATTCTTTAAATAAAATAGCTCCATTAAAGCCTAATAGATTTGAAGACCTTTTAGAGAAAATACAACGATCATATAAAAGACGCATTGAAGAATTAAAAAAGATTGAATCAAAAAGCAATACACCAATAATATTTCATCCAATTGATCAAGGATCAAAAGACAAGGGAGGTAGTGCGATGTCATGAAATTTCACGTGAAAAACCAAGTTTGTCTAATAATGGAGACTGTTAATCTTTCTAAGATTCACCTTCAGAACTCCCTTTTGAGAATTTTGTCTAAAAATGAGTATTTTTGTCTAATTTTATGTTCTTTCAATATATTAAGGATAGGATTCCTAAATCCTAATAATTCGAAATTTTGTCTAAAAAAATTTTAAAAAAAGAGGTTATAAAAGTGAGAAGAAGAAGGATGATGAGAAAAAGATTAATTGGCACATCTTTAATGGCCTTCATTTTTTTAATTGGTAGCCTTAACATCTCCATGGTTTTTGTTACAGCACAGGATCTTAGCATTAACCCAAGAATTCAATGGAAAGAAATGACCTATTCAACTTCCATTAGTAGAATTTGGAATAATGAAAATCATATAATAGATTATAGCGGTAATTATTCTGGGGTAAATAATTACACGTGTGAATACAAGGATATCGACGGTAATTGGATTGAAGAAGAACGTACAATCACGCATGACTCAAGTTATACGTGTTTTTCGAATATTACAGTTACAGGTGATATTGTCATGGATATAAATCTTGATGTGTATCACGTAGAAGTTTCTCATGAAAATTATATTCAATTGATATGGATGGCGCTAAAAGAAGGGAGTTTCACGCTAGAATTCAATATCGATAAATATGAGAGGTATTATTATTATGAAAATGATTATTACCAAAGACGGGAAAGTGTCTATGTCAAGCATGACAAGATTACTGATGAGATTTTAGACACATGGAATGAAACAATTGAAGATTACGGTAAATGGCACTCTGATTCAGAAGAAGATATTCATGCATACATGAAGTATGGGTATATTGAAATGAACTTTACGATGCCATTATTTCTTACCATTCAAGTGTATACTACAACAGGAAATGAACAGATTGCATGGGCAAATTTATTTTCTGATTTCATCCTTTACAATGATACGGATAAAGACGTAATCTATTCAGCGGGCGATACTAATTCGATACAATCAAGCGGGTTTAATGTTATTACAAGTAATGAATTTTCCGGAATAATAAGACCCATAGCAACGGATAATTATGTTTACATGGAGAGTTATGTTCCTGATTTTCCTGAATTTTCTGAAAATGTTACTTCATATCAAGTATATCCTAAAGATAAATCCGTTAATGAGATGGCATCTTCAATTGTATTTACTCCTCCGTACACGGATAGTGATGGAAATGTCGCATGGAATATTCAGTATCCCAATTATCCCATCATGCCTCTCGTGTACAATTATTACTGGAATGCAAACGCTTCTTATGTGAATACCTCTCCTGGAGACTTTTCTTATGGATTCAATTACAATATAAGTGAGACCCAAGCGGATCTAGATTTCACGGTAGATATGTCAAAAATTAGCAATGATTCACTTTATAATGCTGTCCAAGGATTGGGTTTTGCGATACCTCATTACACGTATTTTCTATCTTCGGTCGACATGAATGAAGCTATAACCAACGTGCTAACGGTACCCTCTGATGTTTTTGAATTTGAAATGGAGGGGGCTCAGGTTGCAGAGATTAACATGGCTAAAACAAGGAAAAAGAATTATAAATTAGATAATTATAGAAAAGAAGGAATGCAGACTGAACACGCATCCAAAGGAGCCAGTGTAAACAAGATCTTGTCATCGGCTAACGAAAATCTAAATGATCCAGCATCAATATTAAATGATATTAATCCATTTAGGATCTTGATATTTACATTAGAAGATCTCGTGAAAGACAGACAAGGGTTTCAGAATCCCAGTAGATTGTATTCTATCGAGATTCAAAATTATCCCATCTGGTCTGGAGAAAAATTTTCACATGATCCAACGCTTACCGCTTTCTTTGAAACGTCGAGCCAGCCCTCTGGTCCTGATATGGGCATTATTATTGGCATGATTGCTGCTATAGGAATAACATCTATAGTTGCAACAGGGATATTTATCATGATAAAATTAAAAGGCAAGAGAATTACCTAACGTCTTTATCGCAGTTTTTTTCTTTCGATATCATATCCGAGTGTAGAACAACACGTTATTCAAGTTTTTGGTCATATTGATAATGAAACTCTAATAGAATCAGACAAGAGATACTTTAGAATCCTGTAAAATTAAATAAAAAGAGGAGGAGTCCTCGCTAAATTTTTTTAATACTAATTTTTTTTATGAGTTTTTAAAACCAAATGTACTAATTTGAAAATTTATGGTGAGAGATGAGTAAATCATGGTGGCTAGCTCAAAATCAAGGTTTGAAGTGTTAAAAGAGTTCAAGATACCACCTATTAGGAATGAATTACACGACATTAAAGCCGGTATCTTGAAGCACGATTTTGAATCATTAAGATTCATTGCTCAAAATCAAATCTTATCACACTATAAGAAATTAAAGACGCATCCCAAGATGCGCGATGTTCACGTTAAATATATTAATTTGATAATTTTAGACGAATTTCTCTTTCGAAATTTGAATATTAATAAATTATTTACTAAAAAAGGTGTATGTTTGTGAATAGACCAAAAAAATTGGATCCTGATCCCAGGAAAGATGCTTCCATTGATAAGTCTGATAAGTTAGACATTAATTCGCACTCGTTTGATGAATTTTACGATGAACGGTTTAAGGAAGGTCTTAAGAGCCACGGAATAGATATGGCAGTTATCGATAAAGACTCAAGGGAATTTGAAAAGCTAAGGGATATTTTCTTCATGAAACGTTGTAACATAAATTTAACGAAAGGACAGAAGGATTCCTTGGAAGAATTAATAAGACATTCAAGAAAGGATGATAAGAACATTCATTGGACGAAAATAGATCCATTTGATTTCATACCCGATGAAAATAATCCAATTCCAGATTATTATTTCAGGGAGGGTCTCGTTCATGATACAAGAGATTTAATTTGTGAATTGGATGAACAAGGCGGATCAATAGATTTTGTCGATTTACCTCTTAATAAGAAGAAGTTATCAAATGTATCAGTCTCAAGCACGTCCTGTAATTCCTTGCATTGCTTTAATGACACCATTACTACTACATCTAAGAAAACAGATCATTCAAGACACGTTCTTAAGAAGGTTAAGAAGAAAAAGGAGATTGAAAGGAAGGCAACTAAGGCGCTAAATAAAGATTTTATGAGATACTCCAAAAAATTATTCCATATCTTGAACAATGAGATATTACGATTGGACGGATTATTATATGAAATAATACGGGATTATAAACACCAATTTAAAGTTGGATTCATTGATTATTATTCTCCCGCTGAACTTAAAAATAAAGATAGGTTTAATATATTTTCTTCCATCATGCCTCAAAATAAAGAGATGGGATTGAAACGCCAAAGGGTATTTCCATATCACGATTTACAAGGTAAAGAAGAATTTGAAAGAAAATATATTTTAGAATATCAAGAGCTAAAGAAGGAAGAAGAAGTACACGAGAAATCATTAGAGATGCAAGCATTTAATAAGCGTGAAGCACAAATATTGGATAAATTAGAAGAGGAATATAGAACTGAGTTAATTAAGCGATCAAAAAATTTGCCTTGGATAAGATTATCTTGCAAGAGACGCCATACCAGCATCGTATCATTTTTATCAATTTTAGATGAGAAGAAAAGATTTAAACGATATTATAAAAAATATGAACTTTCAAGTGAAGATTACCTTCCTTTTCTTAAATTACTTAGAGAAATTAAAGATCGCTACAAGCTTTTACACGGGATAAAGTATCAAAAGAACGACATATTGTTAAGTGAACGTGCACGGATCCTCTTTTTCAGAACACAGAAACAGAAATTTGATGATTACCTTAATGGTATTATCAGAAAAGGTGATGTTGTAAGAAAAGTTCCATCCATCGAACGGCAGGCTCGTAACACCTTAAAACACATTATTAAGAATAATATTGCCATCAACTTTGATTCAGACACCCCAGAGTTCATGTATTTAAATCATAATAAGACAGAGATCATTAAAACCCCATTCCCCATAAGCATCAAGTCAGAATTACTTGTGTTGGCTAAGAATAGAAAGTTGCTCAAAAAGATCATTGAAAGGACCATTGATGACAATAAAAAGAAGAATAAGAGCAAACTAAGAACTCGAGATGGTTGTCTAAAAGAATTTAAAGAGGCACCTACGCATCCTACTTTAAGAAAAATTGGAAATGTTACCTTGAAACCAATATCGTTAGCAAGCATGGCTTTAATACCAATCCTCACTCTATTGTTTCCTGAAAGACTTTTTTTCCCACAAGAACTCATTAAGCTCTTTCCGTTCATGCAGGTCTTAATTTTTACCTTTTCCCTTCTGATATACACGTGGGATATGATTTTGTCAAAAAAGAGAATATTATTTATTACGTTAGCTCCTGTATTTCTATTTAATTTGCTCCTAATTACAAACAATGTCTTGGGGCCTCTTATCTCCTCGTGGATCACTCCTTTCTTGTTAATCAAGTCTTATTTTCTTTTTAGAAAGGTACCTAAAATTGAGCGAGTCAAACATGATAGACGTGGACGCATCAAGAATTCAATGTTTTCTGTTTTATGGTTTTCTATCTTATGGTCATTAACCGTCATTCTAGCCATCACCTCTTGGGTTAGTTTCATTTACGCACCACAGTGGTTCTTCGTTCCCGTTTTTCTATTGATACTTTTCATAGTGCTCTTTGCGAAGGAAAAGTACATTAGTTACATGACCAAGTCACCATTAAAGGCGCGCTTATCATCGCAAGATCAGCGTCGTGCCGATGACCGTCGCAATTATCGGGCACTTCTTTTAATAGCAATCTTTCTCGTGTTAATGACCTCGGTGTATGGGATCATCTCTTTGATTCCAATCAGACGTCCTAACCTTGAGTATGCTCGTGTATCACAGCCCTTACGCCTTGAGACTTCATCACCTGACTTTTTCGAGCAGGAATACTTTCCATCCTTAAACGATTTAGGCGAGTTATCTTTTAATGACATGTTTGTGATACGATCCAAGATATCACCTTCATTATTTGAGACTGCCAGGATGAATGTCCGATTCATTCCAAAGAACGTTTCTCCCGTTGAGGGATATCTTGTCAAAGGATATTACGATATTTTTAGTGATTTTGTGTCAGGTCCCGAAAGTGATTATACCTTATTTACTGAAGTGCCCCTAAACAAGTTAGACCTTTTACCTGGCACGTATGAAACAAGAGTTATTTATAGCGTGTTATCAGGATTTGGATACAGGAGATCCGATCCTGAGATACATGAAATCGAAATAGGTAAGGATGATTTAGAAGTAATCTCCACGGAACCGTTTGACTTGGGAGTGGACTATAATGCTGTCTACACTTTCGATAATAATGATTCTTGGAGCGTGATATTTGACGGGCAGGTCGTAAATTCCTTACACGAGCCCATTTCAGTGGAAAATTTAACCTTGTTCATTGAAGTTAATGATCGATATAAAAAAGTGGCGTCAATTGATACTGATGATGAAGGTAAATTTTACTACAACCATACTGTCTATGGATCCATTGAACAAAACATGCTCGCGAAGGTTGAGTATTCAGGGGACGAGCTTTATAATCCATTATCTCACGTAGAATATGCTGGGTTAGAGATCGACATATATGGTCAGCGATTTTTCATTGATCAAGATGAAGATGGATATCCAGACTGGCCTTTTGACTTGTATGACCTAATTAACGTTTTGAGTAGCTATTCCGAGTCCGAACCATCCAACACCTTAGCGTTCATCGCTCAATTTAATGAAGACTCGGGCACTACTACTACTGACTTAATTAATGATCTTGAAGGAACTTTAGAAGGAAATGTTTCTTGGACAACAGGGAGGCACGATAGTGGCCTTGAGTTTGATGGAGAGGGGGAAATTATGGGTGGAGGTGGCGGTGGTATTCCAGTTATAGAATCCTGGAATGTAGATGGAAGCACGACCGCATCATCTACACTCACGTGTGATAAGCCAACAGGAGTTGAAGTAAGTGACTTACTTGTTCTCATAGCCATACAAGATGATGCTTCATCTCAGGTTTTTGATGCAACAGGCTCATCTGATTTTACTTTTCTTGGAGATGGTGGTTCTACTACTGCTGATGCTCATGTAGGTATCTATTATAGAATTGCTGATGGGACAGAAGGTTCAAGCGAGAGCATAACGGCTCTTTCTTCTGACGAATGGATGATGTGGTACGTTAGAATTAGTGGAGTAGACACCACAACACCAATAAATGCTTATAGTTTTAGTTCAGCAGGACCAAGAAATCCTCACTCGATTCCAGGTGTCACTACCGATGTAGATGATTGTTTAGTTATTTACGCATTGGCTTTCGATGGGGGGGATGGATATACTTTTAGTGTTTCAGGTACTGGCTGGACTGAAGAAGATGAATATCAAACAGGATCAAGTGGATCCGGTGATGTGTCTGGATGTTTTGGTAGTAGAGATTTAGCATCTCAAGGAGCTTCTGGCACTGCAAGTGTTACTTGTTCTTCTAGTGATGGGGCTGGATATTGTCAATTCGCAATCGCGCCAAGTGGTCCAACATACGAGGATTTTGATCATATTGATTTTGGAGATATTTTGGATGATCCATTAGGAATTTCCGATGATGAGTTCGTTATTTCCGCTTGGATTAAACCAACTTCATTCCAGTCAAATCAAAGCAATAATGGCATCAAGAATATTTTCATTTCTAAAGATGGTAATTTTGAATTAGGTGTTAACGAAAGTGGATTCTTGCAAGTCTACATTAAAACTGCTAGCGTTGAAGCTTCAGCGACATATGGATTTCCAGGTGCTATAGAAATAAATGCGTGGAATTACATTGCCGTGCGATACAATCAAAGTAATGTGGACGTGTTAATTGGAGATACATGGTGTACATCCGCAATGGGTGATACTGCTGAGCCTTGGAATGGAGGAGGAAATCTTGCTAGTGGTGGTGGATTCATTGTTGGTGCAGAATTGACCAGTTATTCCTGTTTTACAGGCACCATTGATGACGTTTCCGTGTTTAATGCATCCGTTTCTAATGCCGAGATTAAGAGCCATAGTGGAGGTCCGATTTTAGCTATCAGTGCACGAGTATCGAAGGAAGGTGGACAAGAAGGTTGGACGCCAATCACCACTTCAGGTGAAATAGTGGATGGATACATTTATTTTGAATGCAACAGCACCGGCAAGCCTATATCTTCGTTAGAATTTTATTTATCCGATACAGAACCTGACTTGCAGAATCCCAATTCCGATGAATGGCATTTATTAACTTCTTTTAATCGCGATGACAAGCATTATCCCCTTGTCATGAAGACTTGGGATATTCCTGATGATGCAAGTTGGTATTTTGTCTGTAAGGCAATTGACGATATTAATAATGTCGTGTATGATTATTATACTGTCTATTTTGGCATCGACCATTTTGATGATTTGATCAACTTTACGCAATCGGAGATCGATGGGCGCATCAACCATAATTCATATTTGGGGGTTATTCCACGGAAAGGTCTGGATTGGCATGTCAATTATTTAGATGTTTACATCAATTATTCTGGAGATATTGATTTCTTGACGAATGCTACTCATAGTGATTTATATTCAAATTATTGGTTAATTCATCTCGAATCGCTTTCAAACTGGGTTAATCAAACAGGATTAATCCCTGGTGTATATGATATTAATTTTATAGTCACGGCAAATCTCACTTACGGTTCTAACTTCCCACATTATTCTCATAATTTCACGTTAGATCAAGTAATTTTAGATATAGAAGGTCCAGATATAAGTTTAAGTAATAATCCATTTGGTTTGATTTATAGTAATCCAGAAGATCACATTTTAACTATAAATATTACATTTACGGACATGCATCTTTCTTTTGTGAAGCTTGATTATAAATATTCCACGCAAGAGGCAGGAAAGGAGATTTGGAGGGATTGTGGCACGTTTACTGGAGGTGTTCCCTCCTTTGCAGTGAATTTTAATATTTTTAACATGAGAGACGACAAAATATTCTTTAGAATTATTGGTTATGATAATTTAGGGAATGGTAAAATGCTCAATGACTCGAGCTATTGGATTGTAAAAGACATGAACAACCACCGAAATTTTGTAATGGAGGGCATAGATGATAACCATCTTTACGGCCTTGACCAGAATAACACGATTACAATCAATCCTACGATCTATCCCACTGATAATGATATTAGTAGGGTTGTGATGAGCACGATTTATGAGACTTTTGAATTTACAACTCCAGTTAAAGAAGATGATCACATTTACTTTTCCGATACCATTAAGCTAAATTCTACCTTTTACAAAGTATACGGTGGAGAATTCTCGTACATTCCCATGGATATAAGGCTTTATCAAGGTCAGACATTAATCACTTCAAGAACAATAGTAATTATCGTAACTCATGCTGTTTTTAGTGACCAAGTTGAGATATCGGATATTGGATGCGACATTCATGCTAATCCTCAATCCAATAATGTGTGGATGAATTTTACCAACAATTTAAATGCTTATAATAATTCCCATGGCATTCCATTTGTCGTAAATGGCATGTATCCAGTAGTGAAATTATTTAACACTAAAGGTGATTTGATACAGATAATTACGTTACATGCTAATTCTGATTTAAATGATACGAAAGTATATGAGTCAGGGGAGATTATCATTGTCAATAATAAATTTTTCTTATCATTCCCTCAACTTCTTCCTTCAGAGAAAATTAGTTCCATTGATGAGATTATAATTAATAATAATTCCTATCCTTTTTCTTACTATATTGATGATATAAGAAATGAGATCTTAATTACATTACTAACAAATGAGAGTTTAGACGGCACTTATGGGGCTCTAAATCCGATTACCATGGATTATGGAATTTCCAATACCACTCACGTAGAAAAACAATTCATAGGTAATTTTGATTTTCGAACACTTTCGCAGGGTAATTACACTATAAAAGGCGAATTTTACGACATTTCTGGAGATACCTGTTATTTTATATTGAATGACACAATTTCAATAGATTTTACGGGACCTTTAATATTTAGACAATTTGAAAATGAAGCTTCCGTAAATCCCGAGACAGGATATATTTCGTTCATAATTAATGACTTTTCTGAAATAGTAGATTATTATTTTAATGTTTCATTTGATCATGGATATTGGCTTATTAGCGATAATTTATATACTTTTTATTTTAATGACACTAATACTTTAGAAGGACATACACTAATTGAATTAACATGTGAAGATTCTCTCGGGTTCAACAATACTATTGAATTTACTGTATTATTTGATAAATCTAGTCCAAATATTACTCTGCACTATAAAGATCCCGATATTTCGAATGGACTTTTTTTAATTAACGTGTCAATAAGCGATATGTCGGATTATGACGTTTTCTTAAAATGCATTAATTCTAATTCAAGCATGGTATTCACTAACCTAGAATATACGACAATCGAGACTAATGAAGATGAATGGCAAATTCTACTTGACACGGGACAATTACCAAACGGATATTATGATGTATTTATATATGCGGTAGATAGCGCGGGAAATCTCATGGAGAAACTCATTGATTCTTGTTATTTTGATAATACCCCTCCCGAAATAATTTCTGTTATAGAACAAGTTTTTGCAGAAGGAGATAATATTTATAACAACACTATAGTAGACGTGTTATATTTCAATGATAAAAAAGAAGTTTCAATATCAGCTTTTGATGATGTATATAATGGATTTAGTTGGGACATGGTAAGTCAAGCCTTGGGAGATCAAGAAGGGGTTCAATCTATTACAATGTATTACACGGATCCATTAGCATTTCATAGCATTCAAATACAGGGGACTTTAAATTATGACCTATTGTCCTATGAGATTATCGGATATGACTTGATTCATGATGATGTTTCTCGAATTAAAGATATCAAGACGATCAAAATAGGAAATAACATCATTGATAAATTTTCAGTATTAATGAACGGTGGATCTCTCATTCTTCAAATAGATGCACAATATCGCTATTTACTATCTCCAAGCATGACGGAATTAATAGATGCTAAATTTTATGAATTCGTAGATTTAGACGGAATTACTCTGGAATTTGATATCACGCATTCAGAGTGGGTCTTGAAATCCCCTGGTAAAGAATACTTCAACATATCTGATCATGTCATGCTCTCAGAAGGAGAAGAGTTTCTCTTTTGGTTTTCAATAAAAGACAATTTGACAAATGAATTCATTTCTTATAAGTTTAAAGGAATTTTTGATAATATAATTCAAAGAGATTCTGATTGCAGTATATTTGAATGGAATCTCGGAAGGAATTCAACAGGTTCAGGAATTGTTATTTTTGGTTCTGATAATTATACATATAGCACCATTCAAATTGATGTCTCTTCGATTTTACCAAACATAAACGGGGAGACAGATGTTCATAAAATATACATCTTTGGTTCGGATGACAATATAAATTGGAATTTCACGGGAAGACCCTATTATTCCGGTGACGAAAATTTATGGAACTTTTATTGGGATGATAAATTATTGGATCCTCTCCCTCCAGAGAACTATTTCTTGAAGTGTTATGTATTTGACAAGGCGGGAAATTATTTAGATGTTAACGGCCATTATACTGGAACATATAGTTTTGTAGGTGAAGTCGGAGAAACGGAATTGGATATCGAGTTTATTGATTACAAATCAACGTATGGAGAAGCACGAGTTGATGCATCATATGCTGGGCATGATGAGGTGTTATTTTTGAAGGATCCTTCATCCTCTGCTGGATTGCAACGGCATCATTATCTTGATACTCCACAAACTAGTGGAACAATTGAATACTGGTTTTTAATGAAAGATGTATATAATCAAGATATAATATCACTCTATAGTTTGGATGGCAGTAGCAATTCAGGGTTTGTTATAAAGGCGGAAGAGGGGTATATTTATGACGCTGAAAATAACAATGCATTGTATGATTTTGAAACGTGGCATCATATAAAAATCGTGTTTAATACTTCAGCAGGCACGAACGGTCAATATAATTGGTATTTGGATGGACAATTACAATTCTCAAACGTCGAGATGTCTGCAAATAGTGGAGCTATCACCAAATTAGTTTTTCGCACATATTCCGTTGGACAAACTCAATCATACTTCGATGCATTTGGTTTTTCATGGGATGAAGAGTACGAAATTGGAGAAAATTGGAATGAATTCGGACATTCAGCAATAAAAACATATGATTACACCGATATCCAGTTAATGACTGACTTGATATTCGGCGACGTTCTTGAATTCGACGCATCAATGCCTGAAAACATTCACGAGATTACAGGAACAATTGATAACTACTTCGGTGAGACAAATCTGTGGGATGTTATTGCGCAATATTATAATCCTTTAGTAAATGACTGGATACCGCTTTATACAGAACCAGCAGTAATCGAAAGTCAGGGAAGTGAGGCAACATATACAATCACATGGGATATAGATGAAGATACCGATTTTAAAAATTCCATGTACAATTTTAGTTATGATTATTTACCAATGCACGTTACTCCAGCTGCCGATTTGGACCTTTGGGGGTCTTGGGGTCAATTTAAAGTAGGTGGAAAATGGCAACCCATCATAATATCGGAGGTCGCTTCAAATTTAGACATTACTGTTTATGAATTTAATGAGACCAACGGGTGGCAAATAGATGATATCGTAAGTAATGAATCAACAATTCCAGCGATTGATAATCAAATATTTAAATTATTAGATATAAATAATGACGGAATTCATGAAATAATTGAAGTCTCATCATCTCAAGTAGATATTATTCATCTTGAGCAGGGTTCATGGAAAATTAAATCGAATGTTACAGGCACTTCAGGCTACGAGTTTTTCTCATTTGATGCCTTTCTTGATAAGGATGTAAGTAAATGTTACTTATTTATCGCTCAGAAAAACGTCCTTTCTCAACAACTATACTTGTATAAGTATCGATTTAATCAAGATTTTACCCTAGTACGATTGCTTGATGTTGAGAGTCCTATTAATTTCATTCCTACTTCAATAAAGATCATTGATAGGTTTTCTGCTAACGACAGAAAAGCAGTATTGATAGGAGGGTTAATAGAAAATAATTATTATTCTCAGTTATTAGAATATGATTTTAATTTAATCTTAAAAAATGTAATTGAAGATTTAATACTGGGTGAAATATCGGTGATCGAATATGACCAAATTAACGGCGTGGATACCATACTTCTTGGTCTTGATAGACTCGTGATAGGGAAAATGGATGCAGTAGTCGCATTGAAAAGAAGCAGTTATTCTGAATCATGGATAGAGCATGAGATTTCTGGTTTTGAAGAAGTGCGATTCGAAATTTTAGACCTTCTGGCTATAAATGAAAATAATGAGAAAAAGTTAATTACGGCTTCCAAGACAGGACTTTTCAAGACCACATTTACTTATACTGAAGATTTACGAACAATAACAAGTCCCATTTGCTTTACTCACGAAGTATACTTAAAAGATGATCTTTCACCCCAGTATTATCCAGAAATTTTTGTTAATAAAAGTCCCATACATTCAATCAGTAAGATCTCATATAAGCACGATGGATATTGGGAAGAATTGGATTCGGGTAAATACACTTATTCAAGAGATAAAATTAATTTAGACCTATATTCAGTATGGAATGGTTTACAGTTGCTAAAGGTTGCGTATTCATTTCTTTCTTTCGAGTCTGAAGTACGGAGCGCAATCGACCCCTCATTTAACAAGTATAATGGAACTCCTAATGTCCAAGATACTTCCGTCTTTGCTAGATTTTTTGATAATTCAATGTTGCCGCTCATGTGGTTGAATCCAAGTTCCACTATTAGCGATCTCCATGCAGATTGGAGGTATTTACCAGAAGCAATCAGTTATCGCCAAAATTCAGTTATTTCGGGATTGGGTAATACTTTTGCATACCCATCGGTAAAGAATGGTTGGGATAACACGTGGGGTGCGGAATATGACATGCCAGAATTAGAAAACTCTTTGATACAACATAGAAGTTCTTATGATTCAGGGACATTAGTAGAGGATTTGTCCAGTCAAGAATTCACTCGGCACGACCTTGCAGATGAACAATTTTACGGGCAATTTGAAGGTAATTATGTTGACGGTGTCTGGATAAGCAATCCAGTATTAAGCAAGGGCTATGATTTCACTAAAATTTACGACGATGAGGTACATGGTACGAGCGGTATTTATAACGAATACTATAATTCTCAAATGGTATTGGTTAAGAATAGACTGATTGATTATTCATTGAAATCTTATTATAATGAAAGTGGCATTTGTGAATCAAATGGGTCACTTGCTATTCTAAACAAGACTTTCCAAGAGTTATCACTTAAAGAACTTGAATACGCGCTTTCTTCATGGGACGAATATCTTTCCATTTACATGGATAGTATTGGAACGTACGGTATTGAACTCACCCAGAGATTACCTGTTATTGACAGGCAGGGATTAGAGTCCATTCAGATAGCGTTTGATGGTTCTATAATTGTATCTTCATTTGATAAAGAATATCCTCTATCAATTCAATTATATAACTTTAAGAACGGAACATGGGAGTCCATCCCGTTAGGACCTGTATTTTCCAAACGTCAATACTATTATTATAATATCGATAATACTAATAATGATCCTAAAAGAAACCAATTTGATTACGATTTTTGGGTGTGGGATCCCGCAGGAACCAGTGATGATGATAAATTCAGGCCTCATTGGAGTACTAAGGATTCAGATCATATAAATACAATATCATTTGGAGATACTTTCCCTAGCATCGTTGATGATGTTAGTGAAATCGCATGGTTCAATGAGACGATATTTGATCCGCTCACTGGATCTAATTTTTTGATGAATGGTCAAGATCAAAATTATATAACAAATACATTTTGGAGTGATGATTATAAAATTTTATATTATGATGACAATAATGTTTCTAACTCTAATAAGTTTCAATTCACCAACTTGATCATTAACACGACCAATTTTTGCACGTTTTATGATCCTAGCAACGATTTTCCTCGCCCAACGACCGCTACTACTTTTTGTCAAGCAGATTTTTATGAGGATTTTGTAAATGATAACAACGAGTTTAAAATCCGCATGCTTACTGAAAAAGAATCGACGACCCCATCAGAGGCGTATTTATGCATTGGGGACTTTAAGACCTACGTGCATTCAGATTCCAATTACCTAAATTATGATAATTTTGAAGTTAACAATAATTATCACGTAAGCGATCAAATTGATCTCGTAAGCGACCAAACTGATCAGGGGATTAAACTTTACGGTCATAGTGGATTTAAAATTAAAGAAGAACCACCGACATTAAAATTCAGGGAAAATTTTTACGGAGGACGTTGGGAATTGAATGATGTCGAAAAAAAAATCATGCGTGTCTCTTTAGTTCCGAGCGATGATGCTCATGTCTGTTCCCCTTCTTTTCTTGATGATGAAAATTTTAATAATGAATATATTATTGTGGGAAGAGTCTTCCCTCTTTATTATTATATGTGGGGTTATTTTAAAAAAGAGATTCCTTATTTAATAAATAATTTTACAAGTTCTTCTTATTTGAAAGCATATTTTTATGGCATAGGTAACACGCCCGAGATAAAAGCATATTACACCTCCGATTTTGATGAATCTTCAATTACTTGGAACAGTAGACCGTCTTTAGGAGGTTATATTGGAAAAACAATTATTAATAATATTGAAGGATGGAAGACAATTCCATTAGGAGATCCATTTAATTATTATGCTTTAAAAACTGATCTCCTTGCCGATATATGTTCTATATCTTCTTCTGAGAAATTAAATTATCAGCCTACGCTTAATCATTTCATTTATAAAAATTATCAAGGAGATGGCCTAATTTACATGCAAACGAATATAACCGAGACAGTGACTCTTAAAAGCCCCACATACGATTATAATACCACGTTGTCAGTTGGAGATGTGGTCATTGTACAATGCCGAGCAAGAACCTCAAATAAGATTTCTTTGAGATTATTTAGCGGTGGACAATTTATCAAAGAATTTAGTGTAATCGAGCAAGGAAACACGGATTTCGGAAATCAGTTAGTTTCCATTCCAATAACAGAGGAAATGGGAGAAATATCTTTTGATCAATTAACTTTTTCAGGAGAATTAAATGACCAAGAATATTTCATGGTGCATGACATCTCGGTTACGGAAGCGGCTGAAGCTGAATATGCATATTCTAAATTTAAAATATACGATTTTATCGAACGGGAGGATCCATCAAGATATCCATTCATAGAATTTGGAGGAGAACGGGATGGTACTGTTGCCAATATGGCTCACAAGGAAGATAACCTAAATTGGACAATCGACTCGCAAGAGACTTTAGCAGGAGAACACAAGGTAAATGTAAGATTTCTTTTTGAAAGTGAACCGAATTATGAGAATGTAGATAAAATCGAGATCAAAATGAAAGCCACATCTCCTCTTAATCTCGGGCAAGGCGCCCAATTTTCCTATTTCAATTTTATTTCGGGTAAATATATCTCAATTACACCAGTCATGAAAGGTAGTTTAATCACGTTAATGATTGATGATGCCGAGGCATTATATTATCAAGAAGAAAATGAATATTCTTTAAGGATCAAGTTAGAAATTGCATCAGATTCACCTTTCTTTGTCTCGATTGATAATCTTTATGCCATTTCTTATAAAGAATGGTTCGCAACTCACGATCTTTATAGGGCTTCTTTTACCTTTGATCGCCTGGCCTCAGGACAAGATGGACAAATTGTATTCTCGATAAATGATAACGTGCATTTTAGTATAGACGATGACCATCCAAATCTTTACGATCCTGGATTCAACAACACTTTTTCTTTTTATTATGATACTGCCACGGGATATTGGAACATGTATCTCAATTACGATCCTGACGACCCTCATACTTTGGACCCCGTGTGTGATGAACCCATATATGAGCCTGCTCCTTCAAGAATTTGCCCACAAGTAGAGTCAAACTTCACGAATACTGATCAAGGGTTTATATTATTATCGATGGAATCCCAATTTTTGAAACGAGTGAGAAATAAATACGATTTTGAGGATTATAAGTCCTTGGTTGCTCATGAAAAGGAGGGCGATTATGTTGATCTTCTTGAGCTTGATTTTATGGATGCAATCATCAGTCCAGAGAATACATTTTCAAAGATCTCTTCTGACATTGACGTGTTTTACAGCTTCCACGATGAAATGCTAGACGAAAATCTAAATCTCGACGTGTGGGGCATTGATATCGTTCCAACCTATGTAGGTGATACACAATACGATGATGCCTTTAATTCAGACGGGTACATGTACATGGAAGAAGGGTTTATTCCCGATGGTTTTGACCCTTTAGACATTACCCACATGGGAGGTAAAATAGGAGAAGACACAGAATGGGATTCTGATGATCCGCTTAGTACTTTAGAGGAAGATGACAATATTCCATTTAATGCGACTAGGCACGGATATGATAATAAATATTACGACACGGGAGGTCATCGACGCGCTAAAGCTCAGAATGTTCGCGGGGGATCTAGTGTATTCTCACCATTTTATTATGATAATGACGGTGAAGCTGATGAGGATTGGTCCTTGTATGATGATGACCTTTTGACTTTTGGAGGCATTACTTATAATGGATTATTGGGAGGCGCCGCTTCAGTTACTCAATACATAAAAGTTAATTGCACAAATGAAGAAGATCTTGATGTTTCTGACATACATATTAAATTTTACTCAGTGTTTTACTGTATCTTTGGGCAGGACAAATCATCTTCGATCTCTATTAAAGATAGATACGGTGCTTACGAAGAGTTAGATACCCTCCCTCACGACGGTCTCTTTTATTGGTACGAATATGATAAGACCGATTTAGCTGATTCTAATCTTAAAAATTATATATATACTGATTTATCAGGTAATGAATATATAGAAATTAAAGTATATGTCACAGCTGAGACCATATGGAAACCGTTCAAGTTTTGGTTGGCTTTTGGCGTGCAGACGGATGTTGCTTTGATAGATGTTTTTTTTGAAATGGAAGATTCCGACCTTAAGTTCACTCCTGATACGGATAGACGAGCTGGGATATTTCAGGCCACTGAACCTTTTGATGATTTAGATGATTGGACGCTAGTTCAAGAAATGGGTACCATTTCTATTATATCTGATCTTGACGGGCATCATACCGTTGCTCGTTTATACAAGGGTTGGGGGGATGGTTATTTATACATGACGCAAAGTATTGGCGAAAGGAGTAATGGAACAGTGGAATTTTGGTGGAGGACGGGTGATTCTAATCAAAGAGCTTATTTTACGCTTTATGATGGGACTACGGATAACGGTGTCCGACTTCGAACCAATTATAGAAAACTTCAATATAATGACGGTTCTTGGCACGATATCATGGGCATTGGAAATGGACGTTGGTATCACGTTTCAATTGAATTTGATTGCAGTGACGATTGGCATTTATGGATCGATGAAGTTTCACGAGATGGTGGGAGTGGATATAATTTTTCCGGCAATCCAAGTTCCATGGATACAGTGCGTTTTGAAATGGGTAAATATTTTTGGTTGTTCATTGTCTATGTTGATGCGTTAGGATATTCTTGGGATCCAGATTATGAAGTAGGAGATAACCTTAATACCATCAGTCAGTTGACCCCAACTGACTATCTCCTATCTTTCCAAGGAAAAGTAACGGATCCACGCGATTCGAACTTTGAAACTGGCTTACATGTTAATGATGTAAAGTTGTTTGATATAGGGGCGACTGAAGTTACTAAAAGAATTTTGGTGAAAAATACCGATTCTATGAATTCAATTTCCATTCCGATTGCTAATCAATTAGAGGGCTCTGGAAGAGAAATACTCATTGATTATTTGTACGTGTATTGGGTAGATGAGGAAGCGATAATACCCATATTAAACGATCAAAGAATAAACCTGAGCTCGAATTTATCTAAAATACATAATAGTACTCTGAGATCGGACTGGTATCATGACCCGTATTTTGGAAATAATACGATACAGTTCACGCTCCAAAACTCTATTTTGGCTCCAGTATTTGGAAGGGGACTTGAAGATGAACAAATCTATGCCGATGCAATATTGGAAGATTTGGAGCTTCATTTTAATGTATACCCTCCAGATGGAGTATTTGAGAATTTTACGCTGGAACACCCATATATTGAAGGTCATAAGCAAGGGTTATACGATCCAGACGAGTTAAACGATCCAGCAAATTACTCTACAAGTAGGTTCAAGAACTGTGCGATAGATGACATTCAAATCCCGCTTTTAACGCCGATCGAATTGAACTTTGGCACGATCAACATGGAGGAGTTTTCTGATGTCGATTTGAGATTAGTCTTGGATTACGATCTTTCTTTACTATACAGAATGAGGGATGTCACGTGGAGTTGGCGATACAGGTTAATGTATTATAATTACACGTCGGAGCAGTGGGTTGATTATGGTGGATTCCTCACGGCGGAAAATCAAGGTCTCGGAGATGAAAAAATAGTGTGGAATCCAGGATTACACGGATACAATCCTATTAATTACCTTCAAAGACCTGAAGACAACATGTTTATTTCGATAAAGAATGATAACAACATTAATTTGCAGAAACCGATTTTTATAGAAAATGTAACTGTAGATACAGTGCAAAACGGCAAGATGAAGCTCGCATTCATTTCTTACGTACTTCCTGGAAACTTCACGGGTGATGCTAATGATAAATATTTTTCTTTTGAGCGCGCCAATCCAGAAATACCCATATATATGAATCAAAGTATTTCCGTACTTGAAAGCGTGTTTGTAGGAGAATCTGCGAAAATCATTTATCCTGAAACGTCAATTATCACGTCGTTAGAATTGGATGAAAATCATACTGCTGATCTAAGCGTAATCCAGAATCCTGAGGTGGGAGAAATTGTTTCTGTAAAGGGAATACATGAATATGAGGATTTAATTACCGGAATTTCAATTATTGAAGAATATCCCATTTATTATTACTGGATAACAGATGATAATCATTTAGCGTTTACTTCAGAAATGAAATACATGTTTAGTAATGTCTCAGTTGAATATGTACCGCAATTATCTCTTGAATATGATCCAATGGATGGGTATTGGTATTTACCAGCCTCATCTTACATAAAAGGTCATAATTACTCGGAGCCGTTCTTCGTTAGCAATCTTTGGGTAAACGATACATTTAATGGCACTTACATACATCCTGAGTTGGATTGCGGGTACATTATTGGATTTAATAATAATAGTGCCCCATATGTCTTATTCAAGGAACCTATCCATCCAGATTCCGATGTTAGAGGTGCTGTCCGTTTTGCAAGAGTTGACGGCAATTATTCGCAAGATTTCACGATAAAAGATGATCTTCTCTATCAGTACAAGATCTTGGATTCTGCCGATGATTTGGTCGGAGGAAAATTAAGATTAAAGCTCAAGGCTGGTTTCAATGACGTGTTATATTCAGAATTATCCCAAGTAAATTGCAGTAAATATGAATTAATTGTAAATCTATATTCATTTGATAAGAACATCCTTCCACCAACATTGCTCGGAACGGCACGCGTGTCTCTTGATGCAACTCGACTTGGTTTCCATGAGTACACTCTTGAAATTGACATTCAAGAATTTGGGCTTACGCCTGAATCTAAATCAGAATTAGGCTCTATACTTACTTTCAATTCAATAAGGAACCTTTACATTACAGTAGAGACTTCACTTAGCAATTGTTTTGTCAATGGGCATTTGTTCAAGGGATTTTTCGTACAACAGCTCACGGATGCGAGTTTTGAGGTCGAAGCTCCGAATTCAGATTTAACATTTAACGGAGACTCAATTTTTCAAACTTATATTGAAGTTCCTCAAAATAACATCGAGTTAATCAAGACAGGGGATTCTACCTATGAATTTAGTTTTGACTCATTAAATTATGATTTTGATTTTGATATTGCCGATGTTCGTGCTGAAGGAACTTCTCTAGTGGAAAATGTTGATTATGAGTTTATTTCAGACCAGAATTCAATAAAACTTATTGGAAATTATAGTGAATATTCTGGATTGTTGTTTTCAGATGTCATTTTCCATGCATTTGAATGGGAGCTTGGCTACGTTTCAATATTAGACCCCATTACAATTACGTTTGAAAATGATTACCATGACAACATTACTAAATTCTTAGAATTTGAACTTGGTTATGACGTGAACGGAATACCCGGATTTGAGCTTGAAAGAATCGATTCGCGGACAGGAAAAATATATCTTAGCGGTGAAGAAAAGAGTGCAGACAAGTTGATATTTTATCTATATAATTTTGCTGAAGGTGAATGGGACCAAATCCCCTTCGTCACGTATGACGATTTTGGAAATAGTGGCACGTTTTCATACATTGTCGATAGAAACTTTATTGAATTTGAAAATTATTTCAATACAATAGAGGGAGTAGAAGAAAAGTTTGAAATTAAGGTAATTTTTGCTCTTGATGAAAATATTGGAAGTTGTTTTGCGTCTACTTTAGGTTTTGATATCAATTCTATTGGTGCTAATATTTATTACAATTCTCCTGATACTGGACATTATTTGAACCCTGAGGTGATTTTCGATATTGATCTCACGGAATATTTTACAAATCCCGATATTTTTGTTGAAGAAGTTCAAATCGATTTAGATTATTTTAGTGAATTAGAATTTGATGAGTCGGTTATTTTTGCCGATTACGCCTTGATTGAAGAAGCGTTTTCATTTTACATGATGGACCAGTATTTAGAATTTAAAGAGCTTGAACTAGAAGATAATTCAATAATTCTTTCCAGAGATGAATTGATTGATTTGCTCTATTTCGACTTAGAAAATGAAAGATATATCCTAAGAGCGAAGCTAGAATATAATTGGGAGTGTATCTTTCAAATAAATCTTGGAAGTAGTTCTAGACTCGAGATTTTTTCTAAATTAAACTTAGTGAAATATGATTTGAATGTCGCCTATAGTGAGATTAAGACCACGAGAATATCCGCATTCGAGTGCGATGTACTGCATGACTTAACGGCAATATTCGCGCCAAACTATGTAGAGACTCAAAGTGGCATTCATCAATTGGCAGATGATGAGGTCGTTGACATTGGGATTTTTGGAGGATTCTTGAGAAATGTTGATACCCGACAACGGCTAATGCTCCGGCAACAATTATTTTACAATTTCTCCGAAAGCCAATTTGGACCTCATTGTATCTTATTAGAACAAGAATATACTGATACCATGCTTAGATTTGCCGTCCCTATCGGATATTTAGAATGTCCTACGACTTTTATGGTTAATAACACATATTTCTCATTTATTGCTGATCATGAAGTTACTTCTGTAGAATTGTATTACAATAATGATGGACAGGATACCTATGTTGCTGACATGGTGCAAGATATTGAAGACTCAACTAGATTTGAGTATACTTGGATGGATGTAAAAGGAGATACTGGAGCATCTACGGATGAACTCATTGAAGTAATGTTCAATGTAACTGACCTCTTTGGAAATAATGGTAAATATCGCTATAATTTAACTGCTGACTTTGATCTCCCTCAGCCAGAAATCAAATTAGGGGACGGTTCTGATGATTTTGAAAGTACCCATGCAACTCCTTTCACCAATATTACATTCATAAGCAACGAACCACCTCAAGAAGAGAATCCGTGGAAATACTCTAGAGAAATAACTCTTAATCCAGTAACCCCAGTAAGCGATTACCAAGTTAAAATTCAATTAAATCCTTCCAATTTTGATTATTCACACGCAAAATCGGATGGATGCGATGTGCGATTTTACACCAAAGACGAAACCCCCCTAATATTGAATTACTGGATAGAGTCGTGGAATACAACAGGGGATTCTATAGTGTGGGTAAAAATTCCAGATATAGGTACTTCTGCTATTCACATGTATTATGGTAATCCATCGGCAGTTGCGATGAGCAACGGTACGAATACATTCATATTGTTTGATGATTTCGAGGGAACGAGCCTTGATACTAATAAATGGTATGCAGATCAAGACGGTACTTCAGAAGTTAAAGAAGCTTATGTATCTGTATCAAACAGCATCGCAGAAATATATTTAGAGCTTGACCCTGATATATGGGGAGGATATCCTCCAGAAATGAGATGGGAGCTAAGTTGTTTGGGTTGGAGTGATTTCTATGCAACAGGATCTCCTAATGGATGGATTACTCCTAACGGTATTACAATATGGGAAGACAATACAAGAACAGAGAAAGATGGAGGTGCTACGGAATCATTCGCCGATGTTGGTGGTGATGAATGGATCTGGATGGTTGATGAAATTCGCTTGATTAATTCTTCGTTAATTGAATTTTATCAGGATGATGTGAAGATAGCTTCGCATTCAAATTTTGATTCATTTCCCGCTTTTAATAGCTTACAAATTAAATTTAGCGTTCAAGGAGGTTCATATCCAAACGGATTTGCTTACGCTATGCATTTAGTATCAAATGATAACTGGAGTGTAGAAGGGTATGCCCTTAGAACTTATACGCGGCATGAATGGAACGAGGCAAATGATGATGACATTTTGAAAATTCATACTGATTGGATATTAATTCATAGATGTAATGAGAGTGATCCAGTTGCTAGTCTCGGTTTTGAATGTGGAGTTCTAAAGGCTATTGGAGAGTATAGGATAATAGATCTTGTGTCTGGACACGCATCAGAATGGATTCAACTTGATACTATAGATAAGTGGATTGATGATTATACAACTCGATTAGGTTATTTTAGTGATAGTATTCCAAAAAACTTCACGATCGAGTACAAAGTAATTGATAACGCAGGCAATGTAAACGTTACATCCATTTACAACGGCGGATACGAATATATTACGTACTCAAAAGAAACATCCACACCGTGGGTAGATAGTGAAATAGATTTAAACAGCGATGTGGTAAGTGAGCGACAGTTAGTGTTTGAAGATAACGGTCAATTCGGAGGGGAAGATGTTGATATATACATTAACGGGTTCAAGTACGGAACCGCATCTTCTAACGGCACTCATTACAAGGTTCGATTCGGTACAGAAAATAACATGACAACGTTATTGGCATTTTCAGGATCATTATTGAGTGAAGACATGTTCTCGAATATAAACCCTCTTAACCACGTCAGTTGGGAAGTCAATGATGAGGACTTTTTCGGCGTTGTAAAACACGTGCTCGTGGATGGTGACATAGTAATTATTAATCCCTTAACTTATAATGCAACAGTTGTAATGGAATTAGTACATCTTCATGATCGAGGGTTTGCAATGCCAAAGTTTGTAAGGATAAAAGGAGCATATTATTACAATGCTTCCTCTGAAAATGAAGAAATTACTTACCTTAGGTATGAAGAAGATTATCTCGTGGATTCATTTGGTCAAGTATCATGGCCAGAAGATTCAATCATCCACGATTTGTTTGAAAATCACTCGGATGAAATTAAAGATGGGTTGATTTATTTTGAGTATGATGCTTCAGAATTTTACGACCAACTTTCCCTATCTAATTCAGATGGATTCATTATAGATTTATTAATGCCTTCCGTGTATTATGGACACACTACATTAGAGAAGCTCACGATAAGATTTAACGATTTTGAGGGGAATTCATTTGCAAAAGTATATTACGATGTTGATTTAAGAAAGTACTTTTTAGATGAGGTTAAAGGTGGTCACGAAAAAGAAGTATTTAAGTTAGGAAAGATGATGTCAATCCCGCTCTTTATTGATCACGCGGAACTGGTAATGTCAAATCCGGATCATTTGTTTGATCCTCGGAGATTAGAATCCATCTCGATTTCATTTTCAGATTCTAGACGATGGCCAAGGTCCTTCTTACAAGAGTTCGAAGAATATGACGTACTAAACCTTCCCTACCAACGGGTAGGGATAGAAGATATCCGTCTCTATAATTTTATTGGAGATTCGTGTGATGACAAGAACGGTTTTATAAATTCTACGCTTAAGGTAAGAGCCCCTGAATACTATAACATGCATGCTCAAGTTGACTTTAATTTCACGAGATTAGAAACAGTTCTTACGGATGTTAAGTTGTTCTATAAAGGAGATGAAATTACAAATTATGTAGAGATCGAATATTCAGATTACATTGATGTGTACCTCAAGTTAAACGGAACTTATGATTCAATTTTGCTTGATGACATAATGACAATACCCCTAAATCTAGTTAATGCTTCTGATTCGGAAATTATATATTCTTATGGCGCCCTTTACTGGATTACAAAAGAGGACCTTTTAGCCCCATCTGGATTTTTAAAGGATTATTATTATGCCAGGTTCCAAGTACCAAAGGGTTTGGGAGAATATAATCTTACACTTGCTTCTCAAGGCACGCCAATACATGATATTTTGATCAATAATGCTCCAGTCTTTATTATTAATGTCACTCAGGAATCACTTTCTGATATAAGTCCAATCTACATGGAAAATGATTTTCACGAATTAATCTATAACAGCCAGTGGGACACGCTCGTGCTAAGAGGAGCCGTCTTGGATAATGATAAATATATTGTGGAGGATGAGGTATATGCCTATGAATACCAAGAAGCTATGGATGGGGAGACTGTACATCAGCTTCGAATCGTCTCTCCCTTTGGCGATGACACTTTTATCAACACCTCAAGATTTTCAATATATTATTTGAACGATCAATTAGAAAAGGTACGGCTTTTTTCAACATTGGATGGAATATATTCTAAAAATGATGAAATCTTAGATTTTTCAAGGGATCCAGAGATTAACTATGTTGATAATTCATTTCTCTTGAAAATTTTCTGGAATGTTAATCCTACTACGGGCTGTTATATTAATTATGATACATATCTGTTCATATCTTATAAAACAATTAAAGGACGTCCAATAGCTCCGCTTTCTTACAGTTCTTTAAACGCTCATGGGCATGATAATGAAGAGCATCTCATTGAGGTTCCATTTGCAAGATATGATATGCTATCCCATGCTTGGATAACTGAAGGAAATTTTACGGAATCCCTGTTAATTGAAAAGAACTTATTATTTACAGAAAAAGAGCTTCAAGGCTCTGGTACAGTGATTATAGAAGGACCTACATATTACGATGGACAAGAAATTCAGCTTGGTATTATTGATCTTGACAATGTCTATGTAAACAAGAGTGATGAAGACTCTTATCAACTGCTAAGTACAGATAATTATACATGGAATATTGATGCTCAAGGTAGATTAAACATAACGTATTTAAATTACGTCAACGGGGATGTGCTTGCAATCGGATATTATTCCTATCATCCGACAATTCTAGAACACTCCTTAACTCACTCTGGAGCCTCGTTAGAATATTTGAGAATATATAACAGCACCGATTATCACGAATTCAGCTTAAGCGAATATGTGAATTCCAGTGATGGCTACAAGATTTACTTCACTGATTTATATAATACAATACTCAAGAACGGATATTATAATTTATCTAGTCATGTTGAGATAAAATATACTGCGCCTTTGGCTAGAAAAATAGATCTTTCAAGCAACTTACTCTTAATGCACCAAGATACAAATGGAAATTACGTTCCAATAGACAATATTCCCATTAATAACCTTGGGATGTTTGAATATAAAGAACCATTAAGTATCGATGGTCCTCTTTCCTTGCCTGTTGGAGGTGGTAAGAGTCTAGTGAACATGAAGCTTTCATACTTGCCATTAAGCGTGTATAATAAATCAGCAGGGAATTATATAGACATAAATTATGAACCTAAGGGAGAAAAAATCTATCCATACAAGGAGAGCAATGGGGAGAAATTTTGGGAGAGATTTTTCAAAATCATGACGGTTCCAAGGAAAGTGAAGCTCACTTTTGTGGAAGATATAATGCAAAACATGGTTGTGGATCAATTCTTTTACGAAGAAAGAGAATATATTTATAATTATAATCCCCTTGAGGCTTTGGAGGAAGGTGAAGAATATACCGCAATCAAGATTGATGCTTTAGCAAGAGAAGACTATGAGTTTACATTTAAGCTCACAGATTTTGATGACACTCCCGTCATGAACTCTATCGTGTGGATGCACCTGGGTCTCGTGCCGAAAAGCAGGACTAAATTTATTAATGAACGAGCAATGACTGACGAAATCACTTATTTTGAAGCATTGGGCACCAATGACCTCACGTTTGTAGGACCTGGAATAGGACCAAACAAGATGTTTGGAAGACCATTACTTTATGAACTTGAATATCCAACAAGTAATAAGACGCGTTTCGGTCCTTACATTTGGACATATGGAATAACAGATGAGAAAGGAGAAGTCACGTTTAATGCATCTTTTGACAGTGAATATCTCAAGGATTTTTCAGATATATTCGGTGCTTTGGAAGGTATCAATTCTATTGATGATATAATCATGTATTTGCGGGTCTTTAGCACGCCTTTTAGGTGGGGTGAATTCAGTATTGAGAATCCCGAGCAGTATATATGTTCCGAAAGTGGCATTGTATTTAATGGAAGCAAGATTATTGAGGATTACGATTTCACGGAGCTGGATCTTCAAGATACTACCTATATCGAGGGGCTTTTTAGATTGCACAAGCGAGATATTGCATTAGGTATAGGAGATTATTTTTCTTATCAATTCCCTGATGAAAAGACAAAGACTGTTTACGATCCACTACGAATTAACATGTACATTACAGAAGCAGAACAGATCCCTACTGGTGAGTCGAGAACAGTAGAATCGCTCACTAAGTCATACAGATCAAGTGCGTTGGAACCCACACCATACAATATACTTTCCGATAATAATTCTTATTATGCATGGATAGACGTGATTAATCCGGCAGGTAATCGCTTGGATTTGGACTTCCATAAGAAGATTACTCCGACTTATGATGGGGGTCAAGTTACCATTGATAACGAGACGATGGAAGATCTACTTTGGCTCTTAGGTCCTGGTGTTTCTACATTAAAAGTACACGTGGTCGAAACTGATTATTACAAATCATCTCCAGTCGTAGCAGTTCCATTAGAAGTAAAACCAGCGAATTGGATTCGCTTTGGCAAGAAGAATACAAAGATCGATTTAATTAATCCATTCATTAATGCTTATGGAAGTAGTTTCGACGGAGATGGAGATACTTACATGCCCTTTGAGTCAAATTACCCTCATTTATTAGGCACATTATGGGTAGAACCGGACTTTTGGGGCACTGGGGATGAGAAAGAGCGTTCCATTCAAGATTATATTGAGGTTAATCTCATGTGCACGGTCGAAGGGGAAGATGGAACGACCAACGAATTCCCATTACGAGAGGGGGTGATGTTAAGACCGGGAAATAGAGACGGGATAATAAAGTTTGATGTAGGTTTAGGTCCAGAAGATGCATTTTTAATGGGTTTAGCGTGCAAGCTTAATTTATCATTTGATATAAGTTATAATGCGTATGATATTCATGAAGATGATCGGGATGTGGTTATTTACTTATTAGATTTAAGATTAGAAGAAAATCCTTCCAGCAATACACCAAATACTATTTGGTCAATTCATAAAGATCAATTTGGAACTTCTGTGAGTGGGCTTTCCATATTGAGTGAGAAAAATACCGTCTTTACTGATTCAAAGAACATCACCTTAGGCGGTATTATGAATGGTGAGGTATACGGTATTGAAGTTTCATTTACGTATGACAATGAGACAAGCGAATACTCGATTGATTCTGAAAGCGAGTTATTGACTCTATTTAACTTATCTTCCATACAAGCGATGGTTATAAAGAATGAGACGGGTCATGAATTTACAGATTGGACAAGCCCATATTTAGATTCTGAAGATTTAGGAGAGCAATCAACGATTCAGTTCGGTACTGATACTCCAGATCACGGTTCCGAATTTATTGTAACTTATAATTTTACTTTTAATTTTAATAATGACAAGCATTATGGCGTCATTTATTTGGGACCAAATGCCGGAAATAACATGAACTTGAGTTGGAATGAATTCGAATTCCTAGATGGCTTCCTTCCACCAAGTGAAGATAGCACATCATTTATGCATGTGCGTTATAATCAGACGTTTACAGGTGATGGTTCTCAGACTGCCTTTCCTCTAAATTATAGCATTGAAGGCGTTTCAGGAGGTTCGGAATGGGATGATGATTTATTTATAATTTATAATGAAAAAGAATTAGGCATTAGTGATAAAGATATCGATAATGATGGATATCCTCAGATTCACTTTACAAATCCTCCTGCTAGCGGAGAGAGATTTAATGTTATTTACGGCATCCGATCGCAATATGAGCTAGGATATGGGTTCCAAAAGGTTGGCAAGTCATACAGCGATTCAGTAAGATTAATATATAATAACGATAGCGCGAGTGTAAAACCAATTATTGATGAACAGGGCATTTCTAAAGATACTTTTACCCTCAACGATCCTTCTCTTTATATAGGGTTAGATGATACTTCCTTTGATACCATCCTCGAACTTTACAATGTACCCTTGTTATATGCACCAGAAGTAAATTTCACATTCGTATTAGATCCGATTGTGATGGATCAAATTCAAGGCTTCTCAGGAACGGAAGTCAACACTCTTACAATTAAATTTTACTATGTGGGAAGCGGAGGATATGGTTCGTATTATTTCGATTCAATGGAAATTCTTCTAAACTATACTGAAATGCAATCGGACTTAGAGTCTGGCAGCTATTTAATTCATTATAATAAAGACTTGCAAAGCATTTATGATGTCTTTGGAACGAGCTCACTTGATATTTATATATCCATATCTCAAATAGGCAATGATTCTAATTACATTCCTTACTTGATATTAGAAGAATTCGATTACCTGTGCGATGAACATCTTGTTGAAATGTACGATAGGATGCCGAGGGATAAGTGGGGTGATATGGATGTTCTTTCAGTCATAAATACGCCTCATTACTTCCAGATTTTTTCTAGACCGTTTCTGGATACTTATTTTGGCAGTTCTCCTTTTGACTTGTTAAACAATTCTAAAGTGACCATTGAGCTCGAAGATCTCGAGCTCTATTCCAGTTTAGTGTCTCTGCAAGTTAAGGATGAAGAGCATTATAGTTTTAATTACTTAGGAACTACCGAGACGCTTTCTGTCAGTAGTGCAAACATGTACATGATACCCAACTTAGGAATGTTTACGGATGCTTACAATTTAGATGAAGTCACGTACCAAGAGGGTTTCGTTAATTTGTTTTACGGTTCTGGGACTGACATACAAGGCGAGGAAGATTATCATGAAAGATTTTACATGGAACATTCGAATGGAGCGATTGATGACTACGAGTCTTACATTGATAATTACGTGCCAACCTCTTGGGAGTCCACCTTTAATTTAACCGATCAATTTCTGACCACGGACGAGATTAGTGCCTCTGGAACCGTTCTCTATCATCAATTATTTGATTTAAACAATGACATTATCGATAGTGATACGCTCAACGAAATTTTTGATTCACTTTCAGGAGCCTATTTCGGAGTCAAGCTTCCCGATGATGCATGCGTGGCGCACGTTAGGGCTATAGGTAGACCCTATGAATATGATTTATCAGTTCAAGGCTTTCCAATTGGTGATTACGTGGATGAGACGTATTGCAAGAACAAGACTTCTGGAATGTCTTATAACTTTGACACGAGAGCGGAGGAAGACATAATGAATTCGAGCATCTATTATTCCCTCGAATTTGCTCCAAATGGTAGTAAATATATTGTCTTCTATAAACCGATAACTGATGTTGATGATTTTGCTGAAAATGATAAGATCATGGTGGACTATTGGGCATACCATTCATTCATGGAAGGCTACGATTATAAAATAATTGAACATCCGCTTGATCCATTTGTTTCTCAAATTGAATGGAATTATTATATTGAGAACCTTCAAACATACACGATGCATCCCGATTTTTCCATTGACACCAGCTTTACTATTGATTTTTCTGCTTTAGAATGGGATTACATTGATAATGACTACATTCATAATGGAAACGATACATTTACCTTCCAGCCAGAAATTCAGACCAACATTACCGTTCAATTCATTGGAGAGCATAATGATACTTTCTCGATATTGGACATCGTTCCCGACAACCAGTTTAACGATACCAACATGTTTGAATGCATTCACGTGCAAATTTGGGACGGTCAAGATGAAAGTACCATCAAGCCTCACGTCTTGAAGTACCTCATCACCAATGAATATATCTTGCCGGACGTGAATTATAGCTTTTATTACATTATTGATTTCGACAAGATTAACAGTTCCTTGGGTGCGAATAGGTTGTTAGAGGACTCTTATGCATTCATCGAAATTCATTTCATTTCCGACCAGCTCAAGTATCCATTATCCCATACACCATTCAATTATGATTATGTTGGCACGGAACACACATCCTATCATATCAAATTAACGATTGAAGGAAAGGATCCAATTTTTTCATATCAAACTACTGAATTTGAAAAATATGTCCTTAAAATCGAAAATAATCACATATATTTTAAAGACCGCAAATATTCCGAAGAAGGATACATTGCCAATAAATCTAAGATCACCGTTGAATATAAGTTTAAACTGCAACCGGGTCTTCTAGAGAGGAAGCACTTTTTGATGGTAGTTTATCCGTGGACTAACGCTTTTAATACAATATTGGACGATGCTTTAAGTGAACCTTCCAGTGATCCCCTAATCACTTATCGTGAGAAATATAGAAAGTTATCTGGAAGTTCGATAATTACTCCATTTGCCTATTCACTATCTTTAAATGACACTTACTCTCTATATTTGAGCTATAGATTAAACCAAAGAGAATATTTCGAGGAAAAATTCGAAATCATTTATGCTGAAGACACTCCAGACTTCACGTATAATTACATGCCAAATGATATCGATAAATATGTTACTGAATTCGTGGAAGATGGAATTCCAGCAATAAGCGTATACTATAAGGACAGATATGGGAGACTCACGTTTCTGAAAGAAAAGCATTATAAAATAAATCTAACGGACCATACCATTAAACTCATACCGGAATATGACGACGACGGCGTGGATTGGAATCCTTTAACGTCTATTAATCCAATCAATAAATTCTTTGTCTCATTCGTACCTGCTCCCAATGATGCTGAGTTTAACAGCTACATGTTTTCTTATGATCCAACGAAATCACTCAAGGATAGCATAAAAGTAGACCATTGGGACGTCATTGGCGCAGAAGGCCAACGCGTTATTCCGAACTTCAATGCTCACTATTACATGGATGATGAGGCGAGCACGGTGGGCAATGTTGTATGCTATGCAACGCAGATCACCGCATATATGGAAAATAGTACAAGTTTATTATTTGATCTTGCAGAGGAATTAGCCTCATTTGGAATACTAGACGACATCCAAAATGGGACGTATGACTCGTTATTCATTCAGACAAGCATTCAAAATCACGGTAGCTTGGAAGGTATTAACATTACACTGTATGATGAGCAAGAAGTTAAGATAGCACCGGTCCAAGAAATTTCCATCGAAGAACTCATGATGTGGGATTTTAATGTAATGATCGATTTGCCTTCAGAAGAAAATAACGGCTTAGATACGATAGAGTTTACACCTGTATTTAGAGATGATGCCGAATATTCAGGAAATAATATTCTTGGCGTGCCTCAGTTTGAATTTGTAGAGTGGAATGAAGGATTTACTTATCATGATGAATCTGGCATTAAATTCATGAGTTACACCTTAGAGAACGTCCTTTTAACCAATTCCACCTATTTAGAATTAGCATATCTATTCAATGATAAATTGCAGTACCTTGCTCTTCCTGAGGGTGTTGAGTTTAGTTGGAATACCACGGAAGACAGGTTCGGGAATATCTTATCTTATAATTTGCAAATTCCAAGTGTCTTCATTAATCCAGATAATCCCAATGAAAATAGCACGTTTAAGGATGGAGACCCATTTGTAGTGCGTTATAACTCCCCCGTGGAGAGACTCGTGCCTATTAGTATCGGTAAGATGTATTTCGAAAGAGAACCAAGCATCCCCTCGATACCGAAAGCAGAAATTCTTTTTATAAATGCTTCCAATCCTGCGAATTATTCCCAGTTCATGCTCCCATATAATTATAGCGTCCCCCTGCGATTAACTCCGTTTGATAATGAATATATGAATACTTTTAAAGTCGTAAAGATTGACCTTAACTTTTCTGAATTAGAGTACTTTGCTAGTGCTGGATACATTGACTTTTCAAACATGTTGATTTCGGTACACGATCCTACTTATGAGCTTACAATCGACCAAATTGATATCAAAAGAACTGATCAGGACCCAACTCCTACATCTGAATCTATGCTTGGACGCGTGTGGCAATATACTGAATTAGAAACATTCACGTCTGGAGAAGATCCTTCTCAAGATCACTATCAACTTTCTTTTGAAAAGGAGCCGATTTTTTATGATGATGCAGAGCAAGGAAAATGGTTAGAGTATTTGAAGATTTACGATGAGAATTACAATTATTACAGTGCGGGCATTTCGGGAGATGAGCATCAATTGCATTGGAATTCAACTACAGGCGATTTCACGTGGAATCCTTCATTTGATAGATTCCAAGAGTACTGGGGCATAGAAATTGAATTATCTTCAATGGTTGATCCGAACACCACCTTATACTTTGAATATTGTTTTAACGAATCCTGGAATAACCCCATCGTACTTGACTATGAAAATGTTGATTTAAATTCAATTGAATTAACTTATGATTATCTTTACTTGCTCACACCCAGATACGAAGAGGGGTATGGAGAATTCATAGAGAATGATGATTTTGATTATGAATTAATTCAATATTATTCTGAATCCTTTACCGTGTATGAAAATACCAATGAATACAACCATATATTCAACGTGGAGCATGATTTCGAGACCGATTTTGTTAATTTATCCCTGTTTAAGGTAATTGGATTGCATGCTAACTTTACCGAGAAATCTATCGAAGATGATGACGTGAATTATGATGTTGTATTTAATAAGACTACCAAGGAAATCACAATAACGGATTTGAATTCAAGTGATGGATTATTAGATATTTTTGATGTAATTACTGTCATTTTAAACTATTCGCACGGACCAATTTCTTCTTACTCTACATTAATATTATCGCAAGACTTTAATCAGTCTTACTTATCTAATATAGAGGAGACCTTTTATGATTATCTTTTCATCTCATTTGAATATTCAATGACTTTAGGTGAATTTTTATTGACAGAGGACTCATCAACGATTACTTCAGGCTTCTCTTTTGAATCGATTGATTTTACCCGAAATGCGGAGATCAGCACCAATAATAGTTTAAGGGGCTATGATTCTTCCGAACTGTTCATTAACTTTGAATTGTTTGAAGATCCGTTCAATACCATTTATGAAGCGGATCTTGAAATGGACAAGACAATGGATTATTTACACGAAATAGATATTAACAAGGATGGCCGCATTGATATTAGAAGGTTTGGTATCGAAGGCGATGGAGCCATCATTTGGCACACGATAATTCAAGATTATGAGGCAGAAACAGTATACGTTGACAGAACTATGGACGAGAAGCTGCGTACTAAATGGTTCGATATCGACGATAATCAATTTGCTAGTTATCGTTTTGACTTTGACCCATTCGATATCGTTGGTAGCGTAGGTGCGATTTTCATTCCCGATAGAGATTTCTGGGCTCAGAAAGCGATGCAGCAACAGACTACCACCACCCAATACGTAACTTCTAAATATTATAGCGTGAAGATGGACGATGATAGAGACGGATATGCAGACAGGCAAATCATTTATGAAAAGAGTAACGTTGTCATTGAACGTGAAATCGTGACGCTTGAGACCATTATTCTTGCCGCAAAAGCGCGCGGTGTGTCTTCATGGGCAGATGACACGTGGGATGCGATATGGCGAGGACAACGGGAGGATTCAGTATTTAACGATGATTTAACCGAAGATATACTGGACCGCAGCTCATTGACATTAAATCTTTACGGGCAATCTAAAGGTAGCGTTCTATTACAATCATACAGAAAATTTAACAGGAACATCACCAGCTCTTATATTACCGAACAAGTTTCTGAAAAAATAACGTATCAAGATTGGAACAAAGGAGAAGTTAAAGAGACAAGAATTTATAGCGATGATTTTGATAATGAAGACATAGCTAATTTCGATTTTGATTTCTCTTTCATTCCTTCGGATGATGTAAGAATATGGGGAGTGGATAATGTTTCGATTAAATACGACTCACTTACAACAATTGGAGATGGGTACGAAGAGAAGGAAAATTACCACGAGCAGAATGTCACCATAATAATTCCGAATAGGTTCAGCGTATATAATGATATGTATAAGAGCTCTCCGACTCAAAATGGAGAATCGCGATTTTCAGTTAGAGGCATGTTGGTGACTCCAGTTGATGGCATGGTGTATTATACTTCAGATAAAGACCTGTTCATGTCGGGATACGGTAAGACGGAAGGGTTTTATCTTTATTACGATAGTGATGAAAATAATTTTTATGAAACGGTGTACGTATTAGGACCAAACTTGGCTAGAAATGGCTCAGTACACAATGTCCTTGCAGTTGGATATAATTATGATGGAAAGCACGATTTTGCTCCTTATGAAAGAATACACAAAAAAGTGAAGTATGAAACTGATTTGGATCAGGTTGCAGGAGAACAGATAGTATTTAAACAGTGGAAATACAATTTTGCTAAATTAAGACGCGTTGACTTACTATTCTCGAGAGATCAATATGATGGATTCATGCCAAAAGACCACGTATTCGAGGTTTCAAAATTAGTTCGAAATATTGGCAGCAATCCCGAGCTATTTCATGAGGTGAAACATAGAGTATTTGATGATACGTGGAATATATATGAATCCCAATTCGAGGATGATGTCGGAGAACAAGTACTCATGACGGTAACGGCATCCACGGTTAGCGTGGCAGTACGGATTGCGGTTACTGCTGCTCTAACAGCCGCGACCTTCCTTTTCGGTGCAGCCGCCGCCGATCGAATAGGTGAGTACTCTGGTTGGCTTGCTTATTTTGGCGTGTATTCAGTAATGAGCAAGTATTTCATGGAACTAAAAGCAGCAAAAGCAAGGGCAAGGGAACGCGCAATCACGTTCTATCCAGAAGATGGACGAGATCCGGTATCCTTAAATGAAAGAACTTTGAGTGACCGCATCTGGAAGGACAGCATGCCAGCAGCGCTCATGGGACATCCGGGGGCGTATTACACTACTGTTCGAGGGGGCACGCCCGAACGCCCCTATACAGCGGAAGCAGTAGTTTCACCCAAAAACGACGATAGATTATGCAACACGGGAGGCAATATTTTTGGAATTTTAGCTTTTGCATTTACCATTGATCCTGATCAAATGATTGGACTTGACTATGATGAGCTTAATTTAGATTACTTCTTGCTTACCAGCGATTTGTACTCCTATAATGATAGAGAGAATTATGTACATTTGAACAACTTCGCATACAAGATTCATGAGACATCTCCAAATAGTCCTTTCTCTTTTCTTCCATTAGGCCAACAGTATAGTTATAGAAAAAATTCACTTGGATACATAGAACAAAAAATTAGGTCAGAAACAGGTGGAGAAGTGAATACCATAAAAGCTACATGCATTGACATGCGACCAGAATATGTATTTGTTGACGGTAATGACGGAAGCATCAACCAATTAACCTTACCTTTCTCGATATTGTATCAACCACTCGTGGTAAGTCCGGAAAGGCATGAAGAACTCACTAATATTGTAAAGGGTCATCTATTAATTACCGCACGATGCCCTCTTGCCGAAGATTCTAAAGGCATTGATCTTCATGAGATGAATGAACTCGAACGAGAATTCTATTCAGCTAAAGTTCCCCTAAGAGACGGGTCCTTTAATTATCCCATTAGTGCAATCTCCGTAAGTTTAATGAGTGGGGGCATGATCCTTGAAACGAAGGAAGTAGATCATTATGAATTAGATAATGGCAATCTTTACTTTTACGATACTCTTGAAGACTTGTTTAGCTTAACAAGAAGCGTGCCCTCTGATGCGTGTTATAGAGTGCACGTGGAGTTCGAGAGAATAGTTGCGGACGATGGCTCTCCAGAACGAGCAAGGTTGGCGCTCGCACAATCCACGGCTTACGCGGTTATGGAATATTTCTCCCAATACGAATTTGCGGCGACTACGGCGGCCATGATCGGCGAGATTGGGTACACGGAGGTAATGACCTTGACATCTACTGCCATCTCTACCCCTCTTATCATTGTCGGTTCGTTATTAACCACAGCAGTCGCAAAACAGTTCATTCAATCGAGTACTTCCGTGGCAGTGAGTGCGATGCAATCTAAATTCTTGGAAAATTTAATTACGACAACAAGCAAGCAGATGTTAATGAATGCTCTCAAGAGCATGGCAACTCAAATAATAAAATCTGCCATTACTGAAGCATTTGAAGAAATCGTCATAGATGGTTTCGTAGAGACGTTGGTTCAGAATTTGGTTGAAATGTCGGGAGGAAGCGCTAATTTAGGACATTGGCTATCCACTCTAACTACAAGCGTGCGGGAATCAAATGCTTTCGGCATGCTAGGTCCGGATTCCATTTTTAATGTGCAACACGACACGCTCTCTCAACAAGTAAAGACTGATAGCAGGCTTGCCCAGTGGTATGCCAAATTACAATCTCAAAAATTGTTAGGAGAAATTTCAGATGATGAATTTACCGCAAGCATCTTGGAAAAAATAAGTGAAAAGAGAACGGAGGCACGGGCAAGACAACTAGAGAAAGATTTAGAAATCTCGCGGGTGAAGAAGGCTCTCATCGGCGGGTTGTTAATAGGAGCCACCATGATGATTCCCGTGCTAAACGTTGGCGGTCTCAATCTAATGGCCACCAGCTACATTGCGAGCAAGACTGGAGAATCAATTCATGCAAAGAATTTAGCCAAGTTCCGGAGTTGGAGGTACAACAAGAAGAAAGGAAATTATTTCAAATTACCCCTAGAGGATCCCATTAAAGACGCTACTGTTGCAAGGAGACCAATCCTGCAGGATGATGATATTGCAGAAATAGACAATCAATTCCACGAATGCGCCTCATCGGGAATAATGACCATTCCTGGAATTCTCAACCCAAAAGAACAAGCGAGACCTTCAATTGAAAACCTGCTAGTTCAACAGGGCAATCTCAAATCCAGTCAGGCAGTTGCGCCCGTCACGGAACAATCGCCATTAAGACAGGAACAGGAGAATGTCAGAGACCGACAGCAAGGCCTTGAAATACTAGACAATTCAAGAGAAATAAAAGAGGGAGTTGAGCAAAAAGCTCAGAGTAACCCTTTAAAAGTTAGTTTATCTGTTGATACAAGTGAGATTTCGGCTTATATCATGGGAACTGAAAAAGACACAGGAACAATACAAATTACAGGGCAAGAGACAATTGCTGAACTTGAACTAAGAATTCGTAAGAAATTAGGAGTTACTACTAAATTAGATATCATATTAATTTATGAAGGAAACTACCTTAAAATAGGTGAGGACTTCAAAAACAAGCCTATTACTGAAAGTACGAGGATAGTAGATTTAATAGGCAGTAATCCGATGTCAGATTTAGTGATTTATCCTATAGCCCAGATAGCTGGTGGGGAGAAAGATTGGGAGATTAGATTGAATGAATTAAAAACTAAATATCAACCCAGTGCAGGAGTCGTTGAAGTTGCGGAATTGTTTACAGAAAGATTTTATAAATTTATGAGAGATAATCCCGATAATTTCTTTGAAGTTTTTGATCGGAAAGAATTTTTTACTGAATATCTTAAAGATTTGGATATTTTAATCAAGGAGTCCTTCAGCATCTTTCAAAAGCATGGGTTTGATGGTTTTACTAAATCTTTGGGGTTTTTGTTAGTTGCTAATGCTAGGAAGCTTGATTCTACAATTACCAAGGGAGATGATAAGTATAATCAGCTTGTAAGTGAAGCGAAGACCATCGCTAAGAGAGTTCGAGAAAGTTATCTAAATACTGAAAATCCAGATGAGGTCATAAAACAAGCCATTTTAACAGGTATTGTGAGAGAAATTTGTGATTATTGTGAAAAAGGTGAACTTTCTCCCGCAGACTCTAAACGTGATGAAACTTTTAATTTGTTATTAAGGAATCTAGAACATTTTAAAAGGACAAAATATTTTGAGTCAAATAAATTCATAGCCTTATCACTACTTTCGTGTACTACTCATATGTACGCAGTTAGACATAATATTTTTTATGTTCAAGACTGTTTTGATTCAGGTTCAGAATTAGAAGTGTTTTCTATAACAAAAGTCCTTCCTCAACAACATGCTTGGATGCTTAAGAAGGGATATAAATTAATTGATTCAGTACAGTCTAGAATTCATGATGTTAATGTGGAAAATACGATAAAGGTTTATAAATTCGGTACAACGACTTTAAATCCTACTTCAAGAATTCTCTCTGATGATGCTGCTTATTTTGACGTGGGCAAGTTTTATTATGAAAAGGATGGAGAAGTTTATGTCGTATACATTCCGAATAAAAACGCAATGAGTTTAGATACACAGCAAATTGATGGTAGTGTTGAAAATGTCCTTAGAGCAGTTTATGAAGATCATAATGACATGATTGAAGGAAAGATACTAAGAACATCAAAGACAGAAGTAATAGTTGTAGGACCTTTTTTCAGTCAGGAAGGTATTTATAATACATACACTTCATTCGGAAATAATTATTTGCCAAAAGTGGCTAAGGGTGTCGATTTAGGTTCCGGTTGTTGGCAAGAGTCTAGGCCACCTGGAAAATTAAAGCTATCTACCTCGGATGGACACAAATTCAATAGCATTAACCAAATAAATGAATTTTTAGGCTTAAAAGAAGAATCCAATGATGAGATTTTTGAGCAATATGAAACTGATTTTTCCAATAAATATACTGGATCCACTGATGATTTCATTCCAAATTTAATTGGTAATTTAGAGCAATATTGGGGAATTCAATATAATTCTAAAGGTCAAAAACAATTTGGGCTTGCGATACAAGGATCTATTAGAATGTACATGGACACAGGTCAAAAATTAGAAGTAGAAAGAATACGACCATTCTTAGATTCTAAAGAAGGTTTAGAAAATATTAAATTAAGTGAAGATGGTAAATACATAGATGAGGCATGTGTTCTTGGGTTTAAAATGGATGAAAATAGCAATCCAATTTACCGTCTTTTTAGTGCTGAAAAAGTGAAAAATGGACTCCCAAGAGACTCGGAATGGCAGCTTGGATACCCAAGAAAAAGTACTGGAAAGAACATATATGATATCGTACCTCAAGTAGTCATCACTCATGATAACGGTCATATCTTAAGGGGCAAATATGGATTGCATGAAACAAGTTATTTCGTTGTTAAGGAAGGCGTTTATCAGTTGAGAGATTATAGAGAGAAATGGTGTACCCCAGAGAAAAATTCTGGAGAAGTATGGTTTGATAATAATATTTTAGAAGATTACAGGGGAGTAAAATATGGATATAAAACTATTTTTTATGAAGTTACTCGACACGGTAATTTTTATAAAATATTAGGTCATGAACTTGATTTAACTACTATGAGATTAAAGTTTGACATTGAAAGAGAATATAATCCAAGTCGATTTAGAGATAATAGTTTTGAACCTATATCACAACTAAGGCCTCAATCCAAATTGATTAATAAGTATTCATTTTTAAGACAGTATCCTATTCCAGAGTATGTTAAAAAGAAAACTAGTGAATTGATAAAAGATAATCTAATACCTCTTTTTGAACTTGCTAATGACCAAATCACTTTTAAAGTAATAAAGGGTGATAAATATTCTGAGATATTATCAATACTTCCAGAAATTTTGGAGATTCTTAATGCTTACGTAGATGAGAATAATGAAGTACACTTTGGTCCAAGTTATACTGAGCTCAGATTCATATTCCAATATCTAGTAAAACAAGAGAGAATAAGGATCTTATGTTCTAATAAGTATTATGGTGGTGAAGGACCTAACAATTTAATTTATAATAAAGATCAAACTGATAAAGAATGGTTTGTTTCGATGTTAGATGCTTTTCAATCATATGAATCCCCAGAGGGTTTAACAAGCTCAGATTTAATAGAGTTAGATAAGAAAATTTTAAAGTGGAAAGCAAGGTTCTTTAAGCCAAATGGTGATAAAAGAAAATTTTCTGATGGTTTAGATTTTAAAGAATATAAATTTGGATCAGACGTTTTTGAAGATGAAAAATTAATCAAAGAATTACAATTAGCAACAATAGAGATTTGTGGTAGATTTACTTATTTTAAGATGATTAGCGGGGGTATATTTGTTGATACAGTAAAAAAAATATTTCATTTTATTACTACATCTTGGGGAAGCTTTAGAGATGCATTTTTGAGTAATAAAAGATTAATGTTAAGTCATTATGGTTATTCTACTAATGGAATACCTCCAAGTATGAGGAGCTCCCCTAAATCTCTCGGTTTTGCATTTGACACCTTAATATTTGGTCCAAGTAGAAGATTTCAAATAGTAAAAGAACCAGGAGCTTTACCCAAAGAAGTTATTATTCAGTTACCACATATACCCACTGATTTTTGGAATCCTGCGTATGTTAGAGAACAAGATGTTATAAATCCAGAAGTGGAATTGATTAGATATACAAGTATATTATCAGAATGGCTTTCGGAAATTCTCGGTTATGAATCAATTGTAAAAGTCAAAGCGATTGAAAAGAAAACAAGTAAAATTTCTGGGACTCGTTTGCTCTTAGATTATATATTCTGGAGATTCATAGAGACAACCAAGAACATTGTATTTGAAAATAAAGAGTATTACTTAAACCTTATTAAAGAAAATCTATATGATATTTTGTTTTTAGAAGATTCTGACTATGCTATTGAAGTAAGAAATGAAATTAAGAGATTTTTAAAAGGAGAGATTCTTGAAGTAGATATTGTATTTAATAGTTTAACTGCAATTGAAACAATTCCAAATGAATTTACAGCAATTAAGTTAACGCTATCAGATCTTGAAAATTGGAGAAATGATGAACTTGACACGGCATTTCTTAAGACTTTAAGAACACGGGTTAAAGGAGCAAAAGACTTATCACCTCTTTCAATAATTAATACTATAAAAGAACCAATTTCTAAATTAGGTAATCTTTTTAGAGATACAGCATTGAAGTATGGTAATCCACTCTCAGGTAATCCTAGAAAAATATACATAATACCTTTAAGAGCTTATACTCATGGATTAGGTCAATTAAGATCAGGTCAAGATAAGTATTTAAGTTCAACCACAGATAAGATTGTCCAGAATCGGAAATTATGGGACTGTTGGGAGATTGATGGTACAGAGAATGGAGCACATTTAGAAGAATTTAGTTCTAAATATAAAAATGTTTTACAGACCTTAATTGAGGGTAGATATACCTTTTTCATTGTTGCGTATGATGAACATAGCAAGACTATTGAACATTTAGGCGCATTAAGTATTTTACAAGGAGTATTAAGAGTTGAAGATCTATATTTTACAAGTAACAGTGGATATAGGATGTTTAGTGAAGTAGTAGAATTTAATGATGAATTTTGTATTAATGCTGATCCAGTATTGAGATTATTTGACTATTATCCATTAGCTACTGTGCCTAGAACTGAAGGAGATATCACAGATTTATATGATCTTCCATTTTAAATTTTTTTTTAACCAATTTACTAATTTTGAGGTTTATTAATATTTACAAATTAAAGTGTGTACTAAAATTTATATTAATGAGTCATTGTCTATATAATAGTCTGAATATATATAGATAAGTTAAGAATATGGAAAGATGCGGGAATTTAGAGTAGACAAATACATTACATTAAAATTAGAGAATAATAAAACTATCATATATGTTGCAGGCAGAAGATTTCTGCATTGTAAATACTTATTATTAAATATCCCAAAAAATAATGCAAGTACTTTCAATTATATTAAATCAATTGATGAGGCGACAGAATTATTAGATCATTCTTTAGAAACTGGATATGCTTTAAGAAGAGTTGAGATAGCTCCAGAAGTGGAATTTTGGGGGCATTGCAGTAATTTACAGGGATGGGTGGAAAATGGTTATAATAGCAACTTACTTCATTCGAATTTATCATTACCATTACTAAAAAAACTTTCAGAGATCGGAGATAATCTAGCAAAATACAAGTTTAAAGAAGAAATTACAAGACGGCTTTTAACAGGACATCCCACCATAATTGAATTTTTTTTTGAAGAAGAATGTATAAATTATTTGGATAAAGAGACTTTATGGTTTATTTTAAATGAGATTCAAGATTCAAATTTTAATTCCAGAAAAATCTATTTTGATATTAGACTTTCCATATTAGAAAGACTTTTTAATATTGGAGATCAAAATGCTGAGAGACTTTTTAAAAGAGAACTTTTGAATGTGTTAAGAGAAAATGATTTTTCGTTAAATGAGATACTCTATAATGGGAAGTATATATATTATTTAAATAGAGAGGAATTCTGGAGTGCATATGGCATCGATGGAAGAGTTCTCTTTGAAATTGAGAAAAAAATAAAAAAATATAAAATTGTTGATGGTGAAAGGATTTATGAGAAAGAGCTTGATAGATTTGAGTACTTTAAACCTATGAGTGGTATTTATATCGAAGCAGGACCTTTGATTTTCACTTTTCAAGAAGGAAAAGTTACTAAGATTGGAATATTTGGTAATGAAAAAGAAGTAATAGAAGCAAGTTTAGGCGACTCAAATCTATTAAAAGAAAATATTGGTTATTTAGAATTAGAAGAATTACCAGAATCAATTGATAAATTAAATTCTCTTACTGAACTTATATTATGTAATAGTTGTTTAAAAAAGCTACCCAAATCTATTCAGAATTTAAAAAATTTAAAAGAATTATCTCTCGCAAGTAATCCTGAATTTGAAATACCTAATTTTTTATGGAATCTTAAATCTCTTGAAATTTTAGATTTAAGCAATAACAATTTGACAACTATTCCATATGATATCGAAAGACTTGAGAATCTCAAAGAATTGCGCTTGTATCAGAATTATATCTATTCATTCCCTAAAGAATCAATTGAAAAATTAAAGAAATTAAGATATATTGCTCTAGAGGGAAAAAAATATTTGAGTCTATTAGACGATGAAACTCGCAAATGGCTAGAAAAATATTAATAATCTCTTTTTAGAATTATTTATGTGAGATGAGAAAGATTATATTTTTATGCTATATTTTAATAGATCCCAAATTGTCGAATTCCTTTCTGAAGTTTAAGTATTTCTTTTCCAAATTCTTCTATTAAATTACAATAATCCTCATAAATTTCTTCAGAATCAATACCCTTACTAATTTTTTTCACATATTTAACAGAAAGGTCCTGACATTCTTTAAATATTTGATTATACCGTTCAGAATATTTCACTAATGTTGAATCCACTTCTTTCAATTGTGTTCTGGCCATATTTCTTAGTTTACCACGGGGAATTCTTATTCTTTCAATTAATTTATCGCAATCGTTCAAGAGTTTGTATGACTTGGTTCTAGCGCTCTCATCCTCTTTGAATTTCTCTTCAATAATTTCTGTCCTCCACGTATTAACTCTTCCTTTCGCAAAAGTATCGAAATTAAGAGAAATTGAATCAATTCCTTCTTGGACTAAGAATCTTAAAAAGTCTGGATCGTCACTTGGGGCTTGTCCGCAAATACCAACCTTTTTGCCGTGCTTATGGGCAGTCTTTATCAAATGACTCAGGGATCTTCTAATTGCTTCACTATTGGTAGTATATTTATGTCTTTTGGCTATCGGGATCAATTTAGCCTCGTCTCTATCAACACCATATGTCAACATTGTCAGGTCATTTGATCCTATGGAGAATCCGTCAATATAATCGCAGAATAAATCAGCACAGATAATATTTGAGGGGATTTCTGCCATGACATAGATCTTTAGCCCATCTTGACCTCGCACTAAGCCCTCGCTTTCCATAATTTCCATTATCTTTTGGGCTTCCTCGGGGCTTCTACAAAATGGTAGCATAGGAATAATATTTTTTAATCCCCACTCTCTTGCTTTTTTAATTGCCCTCAATTCTAATAAGAAAGCGTGCTGAAATTCGTCATGAGTATAACGAGAGCATCCTCGAAAGCCAAGGAGGGGATTGTTTTCTTCCCCTTCATAAATCCACCCACCAATTAGGTTACCATATTCATTTGTTTTAAAATCTGAAAGTCGTACAACACATTCAGCGATTCTTCCATCATCTAATTCCTTCCAGACACCTGCAGCTATAGTCGCTATCCCTTCAGCCAGTTTATCAACGTAAAAATCTTCCTTATTGTCGTAACCAACTGTTAATTCTCTAATTTTATTTAAGGTTTCCCTTAATCTTAAGATTTCTTGGCTAAATGGATCTTTATGGTATAAATCGCTTTTTTTCATAGTTTCAATTCTTTTTCTCTGATCGATTAAAATATCGTGTCGCATAATAAGAGCTTCGTAGTCTATTAATGCATTTGGATGAATCTGGATTTCATCATTAATAATAAACTCTAATCTTGCTAAACCAGTTCCATCTGGATATTTACCGGAGGAGAGCGCACCTTTAGGAATTCCTAAATTAACTAAAACCTTGGTCTTCGTGTAAGGAAGTTTAGCAAATTTAATGGTATCATAATCAAATTCAACATCTTTAAGCCAGATGCGCGGTTCTCCCTCGCTACAATCAATTGTAACATATTCGATTTCTTCTCGTTGTTTTTCTTTCATTATTTGGACAATATTATCCGCACCAACTATTGAAGCGATGTTTAACTCTCTTGAAACAATCGCTGCATGACAGGTGGGTCCTCCTCTTTCAGTTATTACGCCTCCTAAATTTTGCATGTAAGAAGTCCAATCAGGATTAGTTTCTTCTGTTATTAAGATATCTCCTTCTCTTAGTAGGTATGCATCATTAATATTTTCTATTACTTTGACTTTACCATAACCAATTCTTCGTCCGATTGCGATACCTGTGTTTTCAATTAATAGACCTTCTTCGTTTAATTTATCAGGATCTTCAAGAAGATAAAAGATTTCTTCAACATCGCCTTTAATACTGTGTACGGTTTCAGGTCTAGCTTGTACAATGTATACCTTTCCATTATTTCCAACAGCCCATTCAATATCCATTCTTCTCCCATAATGCTCACGAATTTTTTGTGCCAAGTCAGATAAAAAAAGAACTTCTTTATCAGTTAAACAATAATGCATTTGCTTTTCTTCAGGAACACTCAAAATTTCGGTTCCGAGCTTATCAGGACTCTGAGAG
>JABXJU010000039.1 GCA_013375405.1 Candidatus Helarchaeota archaeon | reverse complement strand
GCTCTTCCGATCTAAATCTTCGATTACAGGGTTAGTGTCCAAGTACATCATCAATTTTTATAGTCTTCAACCGAGAATATCAAGGGGGGTATTCTCTCGGAAATATTCACTTTTATTATGAGGAAAGGATTAAAAAATCTGTTATAAAAATATAAGTTGTCGAACTTAAGTAATAATAATGTACATAATCTTAGAAGGATGGCAAGTACTTGGTCGAAAACAATATGAAAAAAACCTGCATGGTTCTTGCCGTAATATACATTATCATGATTGTGTGGTTGAGCTTTTTCTTTACTACAGACTATGCAAGGGAAACTTGGGGGGATATGAGTTGGATGGGTATAGGTCTTTTATATTTATGGATGGGTTTGGGCATACCCGTAATGATTTTCCTCTCATACATTATGACACCTAGTAAATTCTGGTTTATTTTTTTGACAGTAATTAATTTAATGTTCTGGATAAGCATTATAGTACTTAATTCCCTCCCCATTCTTAAAGTTCTTACTTTAGACCAGGTCTATATAGCCATCAGCGTTCTCATTCTTTTCGGACATATGCTTATTCCTCCCTTGATAAAACAGCTATATAACATTGAATATTTTGGAAAAGCAAAATTGATATTACCTTTAATATACGCAGTACAGGCAGTTACCAGTTTGTTATTCACCATTTTCGTCCCACTGGGGTAATAAAATAAGTATGTTTATTTTGTGAAAGGTTAGAAAAGTAATTTGTGTTCACGGAGCTGATTATAGCGTTTCTTTATTTCCACCAAAAGAGTTTTTTAAAATGGAATGACTAAATTTATGAGTAGTAATAATTACTGGGAGGTAGTTTGGTGCCGACCGAAGCCGAGTTCCGATCTTTAATAGAAGAATGTAAAAAGGCTTATGAGCAAGAGGAGCTTATGGATGCAAAGAAGTTCATAGAATCGAAAGTTGAGCAATTATTAACAGTCTTAGAGAATAACGATTTAATGAAACGTTTTGGGGAATCCATTACTAATCTTTTGGAAAAGGTAGGGAAATATGAGGAAGCTAAACAAGTTTTTGAAAAATATTATTGGGAAATAAAACATCCGCCGGGTCGAACAAAACGATATAGGGCAGGGATTTCACCATATTATAAAGATCCCCAACAAGTACAGGATGAAGCAATGCAAAAAAGAGACATTGAAATACTTGAAAGTATAAGATTTAAATATAAACATCAAAATGAATTTAGCTGGTGTGGAATTCATGAAAAAAAGTTGATAGACGGGCTTTGCCCAGAATCAAAAAAGACATTAATTTATCCACACAGTCTGGATTCAATAGAATTTAAGTGGAGACGCATAAAACACACGACATGTATAGCAGCGAATGGCATATCAGTCAAACCATCTTTCGACAGTTCAGAATTAATTTCAGGAGAATTATGGAAAGTTCGTCTAACACTTACAAATTTGAATGATAGAATTAGAGATCTCCAGATTGAATTGGGGTCATGCGACCATTTAACCTTGAAAGAATGTACTCTTACTCCAAGCAACAAAGAAAATTATCCTTTAATACTAAATGAACACAATTCACTCATTAAAGAGGGGAAAAATTGGGCAATAAGAACTGCTGAAAAGGATGATATATTCACTATAAATTTTACATTCCTCGTTAAAGTGAATTCAGGGACTAAAATAGGATGTTCTCTGGATAATTTTTTCAAAATTAAATATAGTGATTTTGAAGATAGTTGTCCAACGATTCCTCTTACAATCTACCCCGCCTGCGAACTACTTCTTCCTAAGATAGTAGAATACTTCAAGAAAGAAATTTGGAGTGAAATCGAGGGATTTATCGAATTCTGTGAAGTCTCAAAAGAACTTAAAGACAAGGCCTATCTAACTTTCGAACCGAGTCGAGAATTATTGGAAAAGCTATTGAAAGAATTAGGAGATCAGAAAATAATTAATTACGAAATAAATAAACCTCAAAACGAGTTTAGATTAACGAACTTTGATGAAGTGTCAATGTTAGAATTCGAAACTGAAGGAGTCCTCAGTGAGGAGGAGAGATATTATCGAAGAGATATTATCGAACATGAAAAACCAGTGGAAGTGGAGCAAAAGAGGGAATTAGAAGAAGTAAAAGTAGGTCAAATTGACATCACACGGAAACTGAATATTTTAAGTGATCGGTTCCTTTTTTTTGTCCGAGTAGAAAATTTACATTCGGATATTGCCATTCATGATGTTCAGGTACATTTAATCCTCCCTGATTCTTTGAAGGTAAGTGAAGGAACGTCAGAAATTGACAAGTTAGGCAGGATTAAAGCGCACGAGGACGGGGCTGCTAAATTCTTTGTTGAATGCGGGGTAATGTGCAAGAGGGGTGACGAAATTAACGCAACGATCCTATATAATGACGAGAAAGGAAATTTACAAAGGGTCCCGATGGAACCGTACCTGATCGACCGGTGTGTCTACACCGAAAGTGTAGAACTGGGAAAGGAAGAAGTCGAGACGTTGAAGACACAGTCTAAGGAAGAGACTATCTACGTGGATCCAGATATGGTTCCAGATATGTCGCTTAAAAAATTTCAAGATCTGCTCCAGAATAATTTAAATATGAGACCAAAACGCATCAACGCTAACAGTATCCAGTTTATGGGACAGACATTAAAAACCCAAGAACCGCTCCTCATTGAGACAACGCTTAATGCTAACGGGTATTCTTTCAATTTATATGGGAACGAACAGAATCAGATAGGACTTGCAACGGTTCTGCAATGTATCATTCGAGATGTCATCCGAGCAGAAGTTCGAGATCTAAAAGATTGGTTGTCGGAGAAGCTGACTTATCTAGAGACCGTTAATCGAGATACTTATAATCAAGTGAAAATCAATACTCACATTCCCTATCTCTTAGAAGAAAAGGCGACGGCGAAGACTCTCCAGCGATTCTTTAAAAACCTTGGGAAGATGATCGAAAACAAGACATTGACTGTAGATCAGGTGAACGAGACACTTCACTATTTCAAAGCAGCACTAGAAGATCACTTGATGATGAAAAACCTTCTCGAAAAGAGTAAATGGGGGAAATTTCTTGATTATCTAAAATCTGGTTTTAAATTTACCTTAGGAGAAGTCTTTGGGACGTTAATTGGGAAAGGAATAGATGGAATTATCAATTTAATTCAAGAGCATTTGTCACATTAGCCGCATTGAAGAGTTACGAGACAAAAGGGCTAGATCGTATAAAAACCTCTTGGTGAATTTGCGCATGTCTACCCTTCCTATAGGTGGTTCGATTCCCAGACGTCAAAGAGGTTCAGGAGCGCACGGGCGCGGATGGTCTCGATCCGGAACCGGTAGATCCGAATCCGCCCGAAAACTTTCTCCTGTACCAAGTCCGCCTGCACGAGGTGGTGCAGGTGGTAGCGGACGGAGCTGTGGTTGAGGTGGACCCGCCGGACGATTTCAGAGATGTTCACCTCCAGCTCCCGGGCGAGAACCTTCAGGATCTTGATTCGCCCTTTGGACTGGAGCACGTCCTCAACCGCGAGCCCGCTCACACACTCCTCACTCGAAAGGAACAGCATCACCTTCCTGGCAGTATTGCCACGCACCCAGCTGGCTTGGGGGATGTTCGCTCGTATAATTCGAACAAATCCTTGATCAGCCGCGCCACCCTTGCCCTATGATGTTCGCAAGGATTTGCATGGCGAAGGTGGTCTTCCCCGCCCCGGGATCACCGTAGAAGTGGACGATGGAGTCCTTGCGGAACCCCCCCAAGAGGACTTGATCGAGCGTGGATAGCCCGGTCGGAATTACGGGGCGGTCCCGCGTTCTGAGTTTGATGTACGGTAACTTACCTGAAACTTTCAAACAACTCCCCCTGCTCTAAGGCGTCATGCACTTTCCGTTCCTTGATGAAATTCACCGCTTCACGCGGACTGCTGAAAATTTTGATCGGCTCACCCCTCATGATCGCGTTGCAGAGAGGACAGCGGACCGTCTTATGGTCTAGGCGTTTGTAGGTGAGCGCCCCGCACGTTTCGCACTGGAGCACCTTGAACTGTGGCATAAAAAGTAGCGGTAAAACGTGATATTTTTAAATATTGTGTTTTTATTTTTAAGAAAGGAGAAGTGGCCCGATCTTGAAACCTTGTGATTTTATTTTAATTGTTCCTACACCAGAAGAATTTCGAGTTATCTCTGAAATTTGTAAATTAAATCCTTTAGAAATTCAGGATGGAATACAGTATTATTCTTTAGAGTCCAGTAAAATAGAATATAAAGGTATAGCCGTTCTTTTAGGCGGGATGGGGAATACAACCGCAAGCCAAATTACTGAAAAAGTATTAAATTATCTTGATGTAAATGCCGTTTTTTTAATAGGTATAGCGGGGGCCATTGATGATGTTTTAAGGATTGGTGATGTCATCGTAGCTAATGAGGTTAATGAATATCGAGCAAATTCAAAAATTACTAATAAAGAAGAGCTTTTTTCAGGAAGGCATTGGGATATCAATCCCAATTCAGTGAATTGCGTGATTAATTTTCAATTTGCTTCAAGATCGGAATTTGAAGAATGGAGGACTGTAGTACGTAATTTTATTGCAGAACTGGAAAGTGTTGAGGGTAATTATCCAAACTATTATGTCGGGCATTTGGCTTCAGGGAACACTGTGCTCTCATCTACTCTGTTTAAGAATATTATTAGGGAAAAGATTGATCGCAAGACGTTAGTCGTTGAAATGGAAGCTGCTGGGGTAATACAAGCTACAAAAGCGCATAATAAAAAACTGTTCATCATTCGAGGTGTATCGGATTTTGCAGATGATGATAAAAGCAAGGCTGAGAAGGAGACTAGAGGAGAGTGGCGAAAGCTGGCAGTGTATAGTGCTACTCATTTCTTTTTAAATCTTCTAAACGCTGAATGTATGAAGCAATTTTTGAAAGACGGCGCGACACCAAGCCAAGGGGATATGTTGATTAAACAAGAAATCAGACAGAAAATATTGAACGACGAAAAACCGACAAGTATAATGAATGAATATTATGATTTCCTTACGAGCTTACCGGATTCTGAATGGATTAAAAAGGAACTGTCTTATTATACCGCTAATGATCCAAATCCAGAGCATAGAAGGGTAAAGGGTTATTTCTCAGGGATTAATCTTCAAAGAGTGGATCCAATCGAATTTGAAATTATGGTCCAAGGGGGACGTGATACTTTCACCTATATTGACAATCTTGTTCTCAAACAACCTTTATTTAAACTGGAGCAACTAATGGGACACCCAAATAGAATAATTAAAATGGAATTTCCAATGAGTTTTTGGAGGAACCTCATTCCAGACCAGAATGAAAGTAATGAAAGTTTTGTGACATTTTTTTATATGGATTCGGGTGAAATTCCGCAGATTTTAATGCGGGTCAAAGCGAAGATCCTAAAAATGCTTGAATAATTTATATGCGCATTGTAGGTGCAGGTACTTCACACGCAACCACCCTCACTGTTTATTATCCTTAGGAAGTTCTCACTTGAAAAAATACTAAATATCGCATAGATTGGTATTCCTATATTTTTATGTTTGATATATTAAACCACGTTATAAACACATCCTCGTCGGGTTAATCTAATCTACCAGTTTGTTGGCATCGATGTAAAGACCGCGATTCTTGAGCTCTTTAATCAGGTTGAGGGGCCAACTTTTGTCGAAAGGGATGTACAAGACGCCGAGGAAGTCGCTGGGAATTTCGAAGTTTTCATCTTTTTTTAAGAGCACGATGACGCGCTCCCTACCTAACCTCCCGAGGAAATAACCAAGCTCTAGGACGACGTTGGGCCGCGCTCTTTTCTTAACCTTCTCAGGGGCTCCGACTGGATGGGCCACATCGTCAGGCGAGAAGAGGACTATTGCGAAGGAGACATTGGAGTAGTCTGTGATTTTCTCAATGATGGTCCGCCCCTTATTGGGTTGTTCGTGCAGGATGATGGGATCCAGATCGAGCTTCTCTAAGGTTCGGGCGACCTCGTGTTTCATGGCGTCATCGTGTCCGTGGACGATGAATATCCTAGGTTTCTTTTCTGGGAATTGATGACCCAATTTCGCCAGACGGGTCAAGGCAGCGGTCGCCTTTGCCTTGAATTCTGGTTTTAGAAACAGATCCTTTGCCGCACTATAGTAGAATAGGGCCCAAGTGTGCATTTCCCTTTCTTCAAACACTTCACCTAGATTATATGCAACCATCCCATCATGATACTTATCCATGAGACTCATTAGGCACTCTATCTTCTTTTTTAGGTCCTTAATCATGCGGCATCTGCGTATTCCCTCATTTATTTCATACCACGTTACCATAATCCCCGCCTTTCTTAATTACTGGATCAAACGTTTTTATTTATACTTGAACTCATTCCGTCCCCCATCTTACTTGATGCCATTTTTACACCCTTAAAAATAATTTGAAGATATTATTTTAATTCAATATCTATCCCTTAATTTGTTTTTCTTTTTTTATTAACAACATTTAAAAAGGCGATCTTTCACCGGAACTTCTTCGGTGGATGAAAAGTATGTCAACCGAAGATCTGCAATCGTTAGAAGGAATTGGTGAGAAGATCGCCGAGCAGTTGATCCAAGCGGGAATTCTGACGCTTAGAATATAAGGAAATAGGAAATGTGGCTGGGTACCTTGGTGAGTTGGAGGTGCGCCTATGCCTTCAGGTTGTTAGATCCCTCTTTTATTTGGACCAAGGAGTTGATAGAGTGCTTAAAAAGGACCTTGAAAATCCCATCCATGAGAATAAGACGCTGTGCTTCATTGGCTGCCTGATTTACCTCTGTAAGCTCCTAGATTTCTGGGGATCAGTGCCTTTCAAGTTTAGCTTCCTATAATTTCGTTATGAAACTGATATATATTTAGTCATAGAGGATTTTTCACCTCAGAGAGTAGATTTTATTCTTAAATCTGCGATTATCTCTCAAAAAGTTTTTACAGAAATAAAGCTGTATCCAATATTGAAGTGAAATCCTATAAAAAAATATAAATCGATTGAGATGGTTGATAGTTTTGAGCAAAAAAGAACATGAAGAAGAATTAAATGAAGCTAAAAGAGAAAAGAAAAAGGACCGGGAAAGTGAGGGAGGAAAAAAGAAAAGTAAGTGGAAAATATATCTACTAAGATCTGGGCTTCCCTTAGAATATGAATCCGCTAATCTTTTGGTTTCTAACCATTATGTTGTTTCCGCTGATTATAAGTATATGCGGAAAGGAGTAGTCAAATCAGTAGATTTACGTGCTATTATACCTTTACCTTATGATGTTCACCAGCAGGACGAAATAGGAAAAGTAAATATGTTAGTGGAATGTAAATATCGCCATCCTAACACCAAATGGTTATTTTTCCGGGATCCAAATAGACCTAGTGCTTCTGAAATGTTAATAGGATATACTATCCGTGTAATAGATGAGTTTTCACCTTATCGAGTTAGTAGAGAGGAGATTAATTTTTTTGATTCAAATATTGATAGATGTTATAAGGGCACGGAGATAAAATACAACGGTCAAGTAGATGATAGTGAACTGAAAGACGGAATAGATCAAATTCAATACGGACTTCCTAACCTATGTAGACAGACAATAATTCCATTTGTTGAGGTTAATGGCTATACTCCCATTATTTTAATCTGTCCAATACTTCTAACTACTGCAGACCTATTTATTGCAAAACAAGGACTAACAATGGACCATTTAAGAGACGCAAAGGAGATTGGGGATATCTCAGTAAAAGTTCCATACTTCATGTATTTTTCTGATTATGGGGCTGATTTTGAGCAATATTGTTCTGATTTATTTAGGATATCATCGAAGCAATATGCTTCACAAATAAAAATTATTAAAAGAAAACGCCAAAAATTGATAGATTCAGGACATTCTTTAGACCCTGTGAATATTGCCAAAGGGCTTTTCCAAGCTAATTGGATTTACCTAAGAAGATATTTCGTAAAATTTATAGTATGTAACTTTTTTGAATTCCAAAATTTACTTACAAAGTTTAAAGAAATATTTTCAAAGACAATAAAATCATCAAAAAAAGTATTTGAACCAGATAGAGAATCATTAAGTTGAAATTAGTCAGATTCTTTCTTTTTTTTTCTTTAAGATATTTCACTCCCGACTGAATTGTATTAAAACAGATGCAATTAATGGATATATCCTAGGACTTTTTGAATTGTCATTTGAAATGCTTCTTTATAGGATTTATAGGGCGTATTTCTGTTTTCCTTAATGATGTGTTCTTTGAAATTAACAGGTCCGTAGACAGGGTGAAAAAGAATTATTCCATACTGAACTCTCTCATCCTTTTTCATTTTTATAATGTTCCCATGAACATCCGAATCTCTGTCCACCGATAATAACTGGGATATATCGATTTCTGGTCGCATCCCATAATCAACAAAATGGATAGCAAACTTCTTCTCTCTTGCGTAGCGATACAACGATTTAAACGCGGTTTCATGGAAGCATAAAATTATTTGGGGGCGCATTATGTCCAACTCCCTAAATAAATACGGACGACATTGTTTAAGGGAGTTTTCCCTGTGTTTACACTTTATCGTATTCGTGTAATACACTGTATTGGGATCAATCGTTGTAAGTTCATTCAGCCAAGCTCTAAGTTTCTGAAATGTCGGATTAACTGAAGTTTTCTGAAACTTAGAGCCTAAGTTACTGAAGATATGTTTGGCTAAATACCCAACATATTTTTCATGACTCTCATAATTCAAATTTGGATTTTTCTTATAAACGAAATCAGCAAACATCCCTCCGTCATGTAATAGCACCATTACCCCAGAATAGGTTTCGAGAAATCGAGACCAGTCCATATCTTCTTGGAAAATAATTGAATAGACCGGAGCCACTTTTTCATGGAAGCTCCCCTTACATCCTCTACAATTTCCCCCTCTGGGGGTTTCCTGCCAGTTTTTCCAGATTTTCTGGATAAACTCGAGTAACTCCCTTGAATCAACCTTCATTTTCAATCACCGTAAACTCTCTTTTACCATAATAAGATTATCTTACATACTTACTTTTACACCTTTCCTCTTTAATTCGTCCAAAATTTGTTTTGCCTGTGGTGTTAGAGGATTGTTACTAATACGTACTTCTTTTAATCTATACTGACCTAGATTAGTCATAGAATCCGGAAGCTTTTCGATATGATTGGTTGATAAGTTCAAGTATTCAAGGGATTTAAGTTGTCCAAAGGAGTGGGGCAGAAATTTTAACTTATTATGGTATAACTTCAGGTCCCCCAACAAAAATAGATTTCCAAAATCAAGAGGAAGCCCCTCCAACTTATTTGAGTGTAATTTCAACGTTCGAAGATATCTGAGGTGCCCAAATTGTGGCGGTAATTCAATTAGTTCATTTTCTTTTAGTTCTAAATTTTCAAGCAGTTCAAGTTCGTGGAATGATTCTGGGAGTTTCTTTAATTTATTACGGGTTAAATTTAATGATCTGATTGTTTTAAGTTTCCCAAATGTATCTGGAAGTTCAGTCAAACCTAAATTAGCTAGCTCAAGGTCTCGAATAACGAAGCTTTCATCGGTTTTCACTCTAGAAAATTGAATTAGAATATCGTTAAGGCGTTGAAGTTCATCTAATACTAAACAAGCTTCTACCCATTGAAATGCATGTTCTGCTTCAGCTTTTTTTCCATTCTTCTCACAGAAGAGATGAATTTCTTTCCACTTCTGTATGGCATCCGTCCAGCTGTTTTGCTTTAATAATGACTTCACCTCGGTGATTAATTTTTTATAATTTCGGTTAAACGGGAGATGTCCAGTTAATTTCTTAATTAATTCATCTATAAACTCTTCAAAATTTTCATTGAAGACTACTCCTCTATATTCATCAATAATTTTGGGTATATCTGACTTTTTAACGAAAATTGGCACTATATCAGCTTTATTTGCTAGTTTGTTTGTCATAATTGCCATTCCTATTTCTTGATTAACTGGAGCAGAAGCTCTACTGGTTTCCGAACAAAAAACTAACATTTTATCGGATTTAGCAATATTCTTTATCATATATTCGTGAATTGAATACCCCAACTTATTATCTCTATCCCAATAGAAAACTTTCTGGATACCCTTCTCATACTCAAGTCGATCCACTAAAATTTCAAGATTAAAAAACTCAACATCTTCAGTCGCATAGCTCATGAAGATTAAAATGTCTTCTTCTCTTCCAGTCAATTAAAATCCTCCTTAAAACACTTAATAACTCTATACTTTTTTCCATAATAGGATTATCTTACATAATTTTTTGAATTAAATCATGGCTATCGATGTGATATAGCTCAATTTCAAAAAGTTCGCTCTGGAATGCCCTCAATTGCCCTTTAATTTTTTGATACTGTCCCGTATTGACAACAAAAATGATTTTCTTTACTTTCACTTCGTAGTCCCTCAGATGTTTATGGCTGGGCTTGCCAAAGTAGAGATTGTTTTTTTTAATGCATCCTTCCCATTTTATCTTTTTCTCGATGGCGTTGGTGCTGGCGGTGTGAAATTCGATGAAAGTATAAGTCCCATTTTTTTCCTTGATGCTTTCATCAGGGCGATGGGGCCATGAACTTATTATACTGGATTCTTTATCAATTAAAGTGATGGGGCTGAAAATCTCTGCAAAATAATTTGTCATAGCTTGAAGAGGGTTGTCTTTTTCATACATTTTTTTCAGGTATGGGTTGAAAATTCTCCTTAATCTTTTATGTTCATCGGTCCCATCATCAATATCATCAAACTTTCCCGAATAAAGATCATTTAAATCAATTTTCCTCACTTTTCGTGGACTCACTTTTTTTCCTCCTTAAATCCTCACTTTCTTATATATATGTAATATTAATATAAGGGTTCTTCTATTTCGGCTTTGAAACGCCAACCAGGACTAATTATCCCCTCATTTTCAATCAGGTATTTCAAACTTATTAATTTATTTAATGATTTATTAAATAATCTCTTATCCAATGCGTTCTCGGTAGCCTTTCTCAATTCCTTCAAGGGTGCCTTTGGACGTCCGTGTTTTTGCCATAGGGCCATGACCGCTGAAACGATCGCCAACTCGGGATTGGTCAATGGGGAAAGTATGAAATCGCCGGTTTCTTCATCTTTATTAAAAGAGGACTTATCGGTATATAATAACAGTAAGAGTGCAATGCTTGGATCATTCCTAGCGCGATGCAGATCGAATTGGATCGCATATCTATCGTCAATGCAGATAATCTCTTGCCCTACCACCCTTAAAGTCTCATTCAAATTATCGATTAATTCTTCGTATTGGTTTCCAAAGTGTTTTTTCAAGATTTCTTTTTTAATTGGCATGATACCACCTTGCAGCTCATTCCTTTATTTGAAAATAATCTCCTTTATTTTTACTTACTAACCATAATTTGTTTTGATAAGATAAATGGGATAATCCCTGCGCAATTCTCGATTTTTCTCCGAGAGATAAGACAGGTCGGACTATTTCCTCCCACTGTATTTTCCTTCTATTACCAGCTATCCTTTTCACTTCCTCATACAATTCCACCAGATAATCAGAGAACAAATTTGAATCCTCCAATTCAATATCCTCTACTTTCTGCAGTTCAGGTTCATATCCTTCTGTGGTTTTCAAATTAGCTCGTTTCTCATTTAAATACTTAATGCCTCTTTTAACATCCTCAAGAGTGATAGGAGGTAATATTTTCATATTCCACCTATTATGGATGGGAAAAACCAAATTTGCCATTTCTTCTACATTCATGGTCTCAAAATTTTTTACTGTGTATTTACTCTCAATAAACTCCTTCGCATGCTCTACCTTAAATTTGAATTGCGATGCAATTTCTTTCACTATCTTAGAGTCCAAGTAAGTAGTGGAAACTAAGAGGTCCAAATCCTTGAACGATTGTTTGCCTTTTCTCGATAAATTTCGAAACTGCTTGATCTCCTCAATCGCCTTTTGAAAATGGTACGTGTTTAGAGGTTGGTGCCCTTTGAGAATAGATTTAGCGATTCGTATTTGTGATTTTAGGGCCAATTCTGCCTGTTTTTTTTGTCTCCTTGTGAGTTCTAACTTAGTTTTTTCTGCATTCAAATTACATTTCATCCTGTATTTGTTGTTTGATCTCTCTACTTTTGTTCAGGAGATCCGTTGCAAAATCTTCCAATTGCTTGGATAATTCCAATCTTTGTTCTCTCTGGGGAATTTTCAACATGTGAAGATAGGACATCAACTCAACAACCACTGGTTCCCCTCTTTCCGCGGCAGGGGCATACATTGAGTAGGTATCCAATAACAAAGTCAATAATACGCCTTTTTCTGTCAAATGAACTTTATCTCCTTTCTTGTCCAAGATTCTCAAGGCTAACTTATTTTTTATCAACTTCTCTAAACTGTTTCTGATAAGTTTTGATGTTATTTCTAAATCACGCCAAATACTGGAGATTAGGCACTCTGTCCTCTGAAAAATGTATGATAAAACTTCATAATCCTCGAATGTTAAACCACTATTATCTGAACGGTTAAATAATAAATCTTCTCGAAGTATGTTCCTTCCTTCCATATTATTCATCCCCAGAATCCTCATCATCTTCCCTAATCTTTTTAACATTTTCTAAAATTTTAGTTAGATCTTCTTCAATTTCTCCTAAAACTCTACCAACTTGGAGTTGTTTTTCCAAAAGTTTTACGTCTTCTTGGCTCTCATAATTCAAGATAAACTGGAATAAGCGGTTAATTGCAATACCTTTTGCTGTAAGCTCAAACTTTGGAACTTTTCCTTGACGTTTAACGTATCCTTTTTCCCCCTCAAGAAGCGCATTATTGGTACATTTCAGGAAACCTTGTTCTAAAAGGTTCTTGCAATACCTAAAAACCTTTTTTTCCTGGTCTCGTACTTCTTCACTTATTCTCGAGATGGTTAAATTCCGGCTCGGGCTTTTATTTCCCAGTGTAGCTATAATTTTTACGTGTAGTGGTCTCGAAAACAATTTCAAAAAATTCGTGATTTTATACCAATCCAATCTAACTTTACCTCCTTTCAATTCAATTTCTTTATTACGGTCTGCCCCCCACTATTAAACAAATAATAAATTGCATCCGGCACGAGGTGCTTTTCGCGATTCTCTTGAGGACTTATCACGATATATTGAGTTTCCCTTGAAGCCTCTTTAATCATTTTGAAGAGCCTATCTCTATTCTCGGGATCCAAATGTGCATCGGGCTCATCCAGAATGTAAAACGGTTGCGGCTTGATGCTTTGCAGTGCGAGGATGAAGGCCATTATGATCATCGTCTTTTCCCCGCCAGAATGCGTATGTGACGCAACCGAGCGTGCAGAAGCATTCTCCTTAAAAGTGGCGAAGAGGTCCATCCTCGCTAATGGGGGATTCTCCAGATTCGATATTTTAATGTATCCCTTCCCACCGATGGATTCAATATATTCCTTGAACTTGTCCTTTAAATTTTCGAGGAGTTCCCCTATCTGATTATACCAATCCTCAAAATTCTTTCTATATTCCGCCTTCCTGACTTGGATGGTCGCTTCCAAGTGCTCCCTTTGATCTTCTAAGGCGTCAAGTTCATTTTTCGCGGAAGTGTATTTTTCAACAATCTCAAATGAAATGTTGGTGGCGCCTATGATAGTCTCTAGTTTAACGATATCATCATGAACATCGAGTAAATTCCAACCTTTAACCTCCTCATTTGCCTCTAAATTTAGAATGTTGGTCAATAGGGTTTCTTGGGGTTGGAATAATTTCATTTCGACGGAGGACGCGGTCTTAAATTGGTCTTTCACATTTTTTGAAAGTTCGTCTGCTTTTTCGAGCATTTCGCCAATTATTATATCGAGTTCTTCAATATTTCCTTTTAATTTCGTGACATCATTTTCCAATTCCGTGATGTTTAAGTTTTCTAATAGGTGGTTTAACTTATTGATTTGTGCCTCGTTCTCTACTAATTTCTCATTGATAATTTGAATTTCTGAATTAAGATTGGAAATCTCAGGAGTAATTCGGTTTATTTCACTTTCTAATTTAAGTATTTCATCCCCAAATTCTATCAGAAGATCTTCCACCTCGTTCCTTATTTTTTTTGAAGTTTCTACTTCCCGTTGGACTCTTTCCAGCTCTTTTTGATTTTCATCTATTTTTACCTGAATTTCCATAAATGCAGTTGATTTACTTTTCAAGCTTTGTTTAAGGTCATCGATTTTATTTGAGAGAATTTTTATTTCGCTGTCAAAATTATCAGTCAGAGATTTTCTCTCAGACATGTATTTTTTATTAAGAGTAATTAATTCATTATATTCTTTTTCGTCACGTTCTAAATCACCTCTTCGCGAGCCAATTGACAAGATTTTCTTGTGAGCCCCTCGTAAACTAGAAACGACTCCTGAACCATACCTTGTAGGTGTTTTAATTAAAAGCAAGTCATCTTTCGACTGGCCCTTTGGCTCCTTGATCGAAATAGAAGTCATTCGTTGGGTTTTGGCAATGTCATGGGCAGTTTCACCATCCTCACAGACTATCCACTTACTTCCTCTATTTTCGTTTAGAATCAATTTAATGGGATCTTCGGTAACTTGAATTAAGTCAATAACTCTGCCTAATACGTGATCATTCGCAATTGAAAACTCTCCAAAGTCGGGTATATATGTATTAGGAGGAAACCAGTAGATATGAATGTTGGAAATCCTATTTTTCAGAATATAATTATCCAACTCTTTTTGTTCTTTTTCATTAAATGTAATGAAGGAATGTAATAGGTTATAACCCAATGCAATTTCTATCGCTTTCCAAGCCTTTGGCTTTAAAACTTCAATATATTTTCCCGCGGGTCCGAAAACGTTCAAATTTTTAATTCGAATAAATTCCAAAATTTTTCGAGTAACGGGATAGAACCTAGAATTTTTATCTCGTATCTCTTTTTCAATTATCTTAATGTTTTCCTTCAAGAATTGGATTCTTTCATAAAAATCCTGTTCTTTTTTCAGATTTTTATTAATTTTCTTTAGATTTTCTAAATAGTTCTCATTTCCTTCTTTTAACTGAGTTTCCTTTTTTTCTGTTAGTTTAGTTCGTTCATCTTCTAATGTATTGAGTTGCGAAATAAGATTCTTGATTTTTTCATCCTCGCTTGAATCCTTCGATAAGACCTCCAGCTGCTCCTTCAAACCTTCAATCTTCGACATTAATTCCTTTTCTCTCAACTTCAGATTGTTAAATTTTGTTTCTTCTTCAATTTGGGTAGATTGCGCATTTTTTTGTTCCAACACAAGCGGATTCTTCTTCTCTGCTAACAGTTCTAATCTTTGATTTTTTTCCTCATAAACTTGCAGAAACTCTTCTTGCTTGCTTTTCAGACCAGATGCCCTTTGATCTAGTTGGTTTAATTGAACTGTTACATCTTTTTGGATTTTTTTAGCATGCTTTAACTCCTCAGAAAATTGGTCATATTCTCGTTCCACTTGATATTTTTGGATTAAATAATAAATCATTTGGGATGCCAAGAGTTCCAGTTTTTTGCATTCAAAATCGACATATAGCTCAAAAACTTTTTCCAAATCAGTCAGAAGCTCCCACGCAGGCTGATACTTTTCTTCCGTGAAAGAATTCAAAATAGAAATAGATTCCTCCAATCTTTCATTGGATTCCAGCATTTTGGTTTTTAAGTCAGTAAGCCCAGTTATCTTCTCGAATTCCTCTAGATACTTAATGTCTGATTTTCTATTAACATCAATGGGGATCAGGTCGCTCAACTTACCTTGGGGAATGAAGATGAAAGGGTTGGTGGCGTTGAAATTGGCAAGTTCGTGCAAATCCTGTAGAGTAGTTACAGTCGTAGGAAATCCAATCGCCTTCACGGTGGACGTACCATCCTTACGGATTTTTCGAATTATTTCTACGGTACCGGAACTCGACTGGAAGGGAGTATTCCCAGATTTTTTATCGTTATTTATGACTAATGTAAGCCTTGACTCATCAGTCTCATATTTTATTAGATTCGCGATCTTTCTCCCACTCTGCCTCAAAAAGCTCATCAAACCTTCTAATCCTAAATTAAATCCGATTGCTTCACCTATTCCACTTTTCCCACTACCATTTGGTCCTGCAATTAAAATAAATCCTTTTGTGGGAAATTCAATTTCTTGGTTTCCGTAATTCTTAAAATTCTGTAACAGTAACTTTCTTATCATTTACTTTTCCCTTTTTAGATTTCTCTATTCAAATAATTCCGTAAATTTTGATTTGTATCTCTTTCCTTTCTCTAATGACTCTTTTTGCATAGAATGGAAAGGCTTATACGTTCTCATACTGGTTGGAGTGATTTTCTTCTCTTCTATAATTGTAAGTAATGATTCTTCAGAAATTTTTTTCAGATCATTGTTTAACAAGTCGATTACAGCACGTGTTATTAGTCTCTGAAGATCTGCACCACTCCAATTTTCAGTAGCATTAATTAAATTTAAGGAGTGAGGATTTATTTGTATATTATCAGAGGGGATGTTTCTGATAAGCACCTTCATAATCTGCCCTCGTTGCTCTGCATTGGGTAAATTAAAATAAAGAATCTCATCGAACCGACGCCAAATCGCATCATCTAATACGATTTCGAAATTAGTTGCTGCAATGGTCAAAATCCGATGATCAACAAGATTGATTTTATCAAAGGAGGTTAATAATGTATTTACAATACGCTTCATTTCGTCATGATCACCTATCGATTCTCTTGTTTTCGCAATTGAATCGAATTCGTCAATAAAAAATATTGAATTCGGTTGAGATTTTATCATACTAAAAGATTTTTCTAAATTCTTCCCAGTTTCGCTGATGTACTTAGACATAATAGTAGTTGTATTTAATATTATCAACCTCTTTCTTGTCTCTCGTGCTAATGCCCTAACTAACGTCGTCTTTCCAGTTCCTGGAGGACCATGCAGCAGAATTTTACCCATCACCTTAACATTCCATTTCTTTAACTCATCAATTTTTCCGAGAAGATTAACATATGTTTTTAAAATTGATTTTATCTCTTGATATCCCCCAATTTGATCGAAAGATTCAGTTAGGTCTTCTGGACTTATTTCATCCAGCCACTCATAGTTTCGTTCTTCCAATCTTGAACACCACAATACTTTTATAGATGACACTATTTATAGTCAACATAACTAAGTTGTTATGTTGAGCTATAATAAAGTAACATAACAAAACCATTATATAAGTTTTTGGTGTTAAAATTGGTTATATTCAATGAATTATCTGAGAAGGATTTTGAGAAAGTGGGCCACCCCACTACCGTTCTAGGCGAAATATTTAATATTTTGAGGGCAGCAGGAACTTCCACTAGGCTTGTGGAACTTTGTCAAGAATTAATCAAGCTCTACACTGGAGAACGGCTAAAGATGCAATTTAGTCGTTATAAACATTTCTTAAAGGGTATCGAGAAAAACCGCAAGAAACTTGAAGACGAAACTATTTCACCAGAAGAGAGAGAGACAGCTAGGGAGCATCTGCTACATATTACAAATCAGATAGAACATGAATTTGAAAAGTTGAGAGACCTCATAAGACGAAGCGCAGAATCTAAAGTACCTCTTGGCGCCTACTCAGAAAAAATCGCAAAATCAGAAATTTCAACAACTTATGTTAGGGGGCCTAGACAAGTCGAGGTTTTATCCGCTTCCTTACTCTGGGTCTTCTCCCAACATCATGAAAAAATAAGCCAAATACGCCGGGCAAAAGATAATGATCCGATAGTTTATACTATGAAACCCCTTAGAGTGCTGCTTTACTCGGAAGATAAGGGTCGTGATTCGCTTATGAACTTCCTTACTGAGAAAACAGGGGTGGTTGAACCGATTTCAGAGGGTAAAAGTAAACTTATGGATGGTTTACTTGATCTATTTAAGATCTTGCCTTTTTTTCAGCTCAGATACAAGGGAACTGATATTTTTTTAGAAATGAGCGTTGATATTATCAACATATTTTATAAAACTAATTTAAGGATCTTTAGTAATAAAGAAAGTGAAGCGAGGGACGAGGTTGCAAATCAATTGATTCAGATCCTGACAAGTGGATTCGCAGAAAATATAGATGAAAAACTTTACCATAAACATTTGGCAATTCTTCTATCATTTATTCTAAAGAATATAGTTTTTGATGAACGAACTAAAATCCCAAAATTAGATGTTGAAAGAGTATACATTCGTGAGGAGGAAGAATGTTCCAAAATCAGTAACATAGCTAACATCTTATTTTTGCCCCATTTATTTGGACAGCATAAAAATGTTAAGGTGGATACTGCCGATGTAAGAAATACATTAAAACTCTATTTTACTTTAAGACGTGCGAAACTATATGGATTGGGGATTATCCGGCTAACAGACGACGAAGGACGCATCACAACTACGATGGTTGAGGAACCTAAAACTGGATCTCTCATCTATGAAACTCAAATGATTGTAGAAGAACACCTAAAGTATGATATCTACCAAACCTTATTCACAAGGGGAACTAGGACTCAAACACGGTGAATTAAATGGATAAAAAAAACGATACTGAATATGAACAAATTATCCTGAAACTCTTAAAGAATAGAGTTCTTTTAAGAGTCTTTATAAGACTATTTCGATTGGTCCAAGATTATAAAAACAACCCAACCCTCTTTCAAACACTATATAAAGAAACCAAAACAGAGGGTTCAGCTCTAACTCGCGGCCAAGTAATTACTCTTATTCGCGAGAGTAAAAAAGCGCTTTCGACTTATTGGGCATCAACAACTTTTAATCGATTTATGAAAGAAAAAATCATTGAAAGGAATGGAAATACTACGGGGATTGAAACATTTCTACCGCGATTTGAGCTTAGGAAGGGGGTAATCTATGTAAAGGCAGCGCCCCTTTCTGATTACTTGGAAGAAGATATTCAGTCGGTGATATCTGCACTCAAAACTCTTAAAAAAGTACGAGTTAAGACGACAATCCCATTGTCGGTTCAATTAGTTCAAAGTATTCAAGATAGCGGATCGCGAAAAACAAAGTTATGGACCTTGACAGAAGATGGGACAAAAATTGGGAAAAATTTGATAGAAATTCTTGACAGGAAAATAGAAGTAACTCGGGAAGGTGAAAAAGTTTCACAAGATCTGGGAACTATTTACAATGATATCTGCGTTTCACTTCTGCAATACCGAAGTACACTTTTCCAAATTTTTCCTAGCATTGATGATGTACAAAAGATATTCCGAACAAAATTAAATGAGATTTCCTTTATACAAGGAAAATCAATTAATGAAATTTTGTTTATTTTGTCGGATTCCAATAATGGAAACGCCGCGGTTCGTGAAGATGCAGAAATTTTACTCGAGACGATAAAATTCATTAAGTTTAGTATGGGAGTTGTTGCAGAGTTAAGGACCATTCTTAAAAATCGCCAAAAACAGATAAAAATTATTCTAGAATCACAAAAGGGTTTATTTGATGTTAATGACTTTCCCGAGATCGTCCAAAATATGTATCGTGAATATCAAGAGGTGGGAGTTCAGTACAGCATCCCTAAACTATATAATTTTGAAAATTGGAACGGATTTTCACCTGTAGAAAAGGATAAATCCCTTATCCAAAAAGAGCGGAAATCAATAAGTGAATTAGCCAATTTCAATTTTGGCCCAATAATAAATTCAATTGATCATATATACGAATTAAAATATAATATAGAGGAATATTTGAGAGGAATGAATAGTCTTTCCTAGCCTTATGGAGGATATATAATTTGGAGGTGAGCAATAAACAATGCCCTTTATGCGGGAAAACTGTAAACCTCTATGCTTATCCTACCGATGAAGGATGGGACATAAAATGTAAGAATTGCGGTCATTTTTGGTGGAATATGGAGGATGATGTAGAATGCTCTCACAACCAAGTAATACAAGAGAGGAAATCAGCACGTAATGGAACAGGATTAATCATTCCTAAAGGAGATCCACTGGAAAAGCAAAAAAAATATCTAAAAAATTTATATGAGTTATGCAGAGAAAATAGCATCGATCCGGGCTATGTTGATGGAATCCGCCAACGTATTTTCGAGATAACAACAGCAAGAGATCTTTTCTTAGATGATTATTGTCCTATGGAGATACTCTTGAATATCGTATTTGATGAAGTGCCGCGCGGGAAAGAAAGAAGTGAGCAAGTAAAAATCAGGAAAGCCTGTGATATATTAGAAAAGTTAGAAATTTTAGAGTTAATCGAGAAAAAACATGAAATTATTATCTGTACTTTACACAAACCACAATGGGGGATTAAAAAAAGCCAGATGAAAAGAACTCTTGGAATAAACATAACAAAATCTGACTTTAATCGATGCAACAATATTATTGATCTTCTGCGAAATTCAGAGGAATATAGAATTTGGATAATAACTCTGGCCGTTTCTCTCGCAGTCTCACCAAATAAAATATGGAAACTAATTGATTTAATTAATCAATCACAGAGAGAAGAAATAATTTCTGTTCAACCTATTAAAAAAATCATCTCAGGATATCGAGTAAGACCTGAAGAATATAATGAAAGAGAAATAACAATTTCCGAACTGAGACGGGAAGAACATAGAAAAAAAGAAGAAGAAATGAGAAATGAGGCTGAAAAGCGTAGGATGGAAATAGCGAGGAGAGAAGCTGAAGAAGCTGAGAAGGAAAGACTAGAACTTGAACGCATAAAGGAATACACTCAACAACAAAAGAAACGCGCGGAGGAACTCAGAATAAGGGAGGAAGAGGAACGAGCTGAGAGGATACTTGCGGAAAAGGCAGAAAAAAGAAAGCAGATGAAAAAGAAAGAATGGAAGGCACGAATTAAAAAATTCACTCTGCTCAGAATCCTAAGAGGATTATATCTACAACAAAAATCAATCGACGACCGAATGCTAAAATTAGTTTGTCATGAATTAAATATCGAAACTAGCTCCAATAATCCTAAAGATTTAATGAATTTCATTTATCACGCTAAAATCCAGTCTCAACCAAAGATCGAGGCTCTAATTGAAATCATACCCAATTTCCTTGAAAAAGTTTCTCGAATCACGAGAGAAAATTACGAAATCATTCCCTTTGCTAAGAAGAAGGAAAGGGCAAAGAAATTATTGATAGAATACTTGGGCGGTACTTACAAGTATAATCCAAAAACGGATTTAGATAGACCGAGACACGTCCAGCAAACACTTTTTAAAAAACCGAAATACAAAAGTTTGAATTCCTATCCTGCAACACCTCCAAAAACAATAATTGTGGAGGCTGAAGATGAAAAAGAAAAAGCCGAAATTCATTCTAAAAGCACGCTGCATGAAAAGAGTGAGTCCCAGTCCATTACAGCGAAAGAAGAAGGCCGATTTAAGGAAATTTCTGATAAATTGGAGATTTATTTTGAAAAGGATAGGGGTGAAATTGAGTTAGATTCTTTTATCCAAAAAACGGGCTATAATGAAAAAGATATTTTGGAGGTTTTGGAAACCTCAGAAGTGAAATCTAAATACCAGCTTAATTTTAGGACTACACCTGTAAAATTCGTTTTACCGAAAAAAGTCACGTTGAGAAACGTAAAAAGAAACCTGAAGCAAAAGTGGAAAATGAGGATTCTTCCAAAGAGAGACGAACTAGCTCAATTGCTAGAGTTACTAGAGAAAAAAACGCGGATCGAAATGTCTATCTTATGTGAGAACTTGAATTTACCAGAAGATAAAATTGTAGGATTGCTAAAAGAATTGGATACACATGGTGGAAGGGATTTAATTAAATATAAAGTTGAAGAAAAAGAAATTAGGGTTGTTCGAAAGGTTAATTGAAATGAATGATGAAGGGAGATAATGGATTTTGAATTTAAGATTCAGGAATAAGAAGAGGATATTAAAAATAAGTTTAAATGACCACGGATTTTTTAATTTTCAAGCGAAAGGGACGCAGGAAGACGTACAAAATTTAATCGCGTTTCTATTAAAAATATCCCAATTAGGGTCAGGTATCTTTGAAAAATAGGCCCTGGTCTCAAATAAAATTTTAATTGGAAAGTTAAAATAGGAGCGGATTAAAAATTTCCACAACTAAAAGGGCGTGATCTCTTATAATTCAACCAAAAAAAGACTCCAAACAGCAAAAAAAAGCAATTCGTTTTCAAAAAAAGGAAATAATTTATGAAGAAAAGAATTTTTTCGATAAAAAAAGACATCATACTGCTTTATATCATGAAATTATGGGCGGTATCCTTGAAAAGAAGATTAATCAGCATCCAATCGAACAAGCTTTGGATTGGTTTCTTTTTAAAGATCGGAAAATACCTTTATTTGAGAAAAATAGTATTAAAAAAATAGAATATTGTCCTAAAAGCAGAATAATCGCGGTTTTTGCAGCTGAAACGCAGATCATGTTCCGAAACTTAACCTATATTTCTGAAAATGTCGGGTGGTATTTTTATCTAACGGGAGTTCCTCTAAGTCCTAGTAAAATCTCAAGAGCTGTCGACACCCTCAAGAAAAATTCACGCACATTAGAGGTTAGTTGGAATATATCGGATTATTATAAAGTTGATTTAATCGTGATCAATTCAAAAATGAATCAAAATTCGTTCTTGCTACGGATCAATGAGCACTTCATTTTATTAGATGCGGGAATTGCGCCAGATCAAATTGTGAGCTTAAAGCGGGAATATCCTGAACTAGATTTAATCTTTATTAGCCATGCTCACTACGACCACATTTCCGGCCTTCTGGAATTAAATGGAGCCTATCCAAATACACCAATTTTATGTTCAAAAACTACCTTAGATTTCTATATTTTAAACAGTAATCGTGATTTTTACAAGGAAAATTGGCAACTTCCAGAGAACTTTCTAAAATTAGTGAATAGTGTTATTTATGTTAAGAATCAGGATAAATTTGCCCTATCTGGCAATGTTACCATGGAGTTCTTTTTCGCGGGGCACATGCCAGGGGCATTGATGTTATTCATTGAGATAAATGGCTTTAAATTTTTGTATACAGGCGATTTCACATACCCTGATAATTTCCCGATTGCAGGAGTTAAGGGAATAGTCGATCAAATCGACTCGCCTGTCGATTTTTTGTTGGTTGAAGGCACGTTCATAAGTGAAAGTTTTTCTGCACCAAAATTCCAATTTGATTTTCTAAAGAATGCCCTTTATAATCGGGCACTCAACGAAAATAGGGTATTAATCGGAGCGGATCCTGCAAGCTCCGCAATAATTTTGTATTTAACGATTTTTTCTTTTTTTAGGTCTCTACAACTGAATGAGGGATTTCAAAATCGCCCAGTCATTTGGTTAAGATCGCGGATTCTTGAGTATATTCAGATTATTAATCATCGGTTAGAGGATCTCCATGGATACATTAGAATGAAAATTGAAAAGGACCTGAATCCATTCCAAAGCTCGTTGATTCGGTGGATTCGAGGCTGGAAGGATATCGATCACGCACTCGCAGAACCTAACACCATAATCATTTATGATCCACCCGACCTAGGCACCGATGCGAGCCAGTATATCTTAAAGGTAATTGGGAATTTTAAACATAATCTTATTTATTTAAGTGGAGCCCTTCGAAGTTCGGTCGGAATTGAATTAGCTTCGGGGGGAAATAATGTGGTATTAAATGATGGGAGTGAATTTAATAATAAAGCTTTAGTCCTAAATCAAAAGAATCCACAGGCAATAGTTAATATGCATGCTGACAAATTTCAGTTAGGAAAGTTCCTTGAACAGATAAATCCTCGAAGAATCTGTTTTTTTCATCAACATCCAGGAAAATTAATCACGAGTAGGAATGAAATAAAGGATAAATTCAAAACTGATGAAATTTTAGCTTTATATCCTTCAAACGATTTTCAAAAAATAATACTTATCTGAAAAATGGATAATTATTGGGGAATAAAAATGTCATTTTCCTACGAAGTTCCAGATGATGGAATCTTTTTCCAAAAATTAATTAAATACCTAAAGATCAAAGAAGAGGATGACCTCATAGATCTTCTAAGAAATGCTAAGTGTGAAATTAGACCTACCTCTACCTTTGGATCACGATCCTACTCATATAAAGCCTATATTCGATTTTATATCCCAGACGAAAAGTTGGCACAAGCTTCGGAGTTACTTAGGAATAAACTTGAGTTTTATTGCCAAAGAATAATGCCCAGAGATGCAGGATATGATGTTTATGGTGTGAGTTTTGAACCCAATTTTTTAATCGAAGACACTCAAGAGTCATTAGTTGAGGATTTAAATAAAATTTCTCATGAACTATCGGAAGAAATTGTAACCGAGATTTTTCCAGATGATATAAAAGACAAAGGAAGAGAAATGACGGAGGTTTATCTATTTTTATATTGTGTTGAAAATTCCTTAAGATTATTTATAGATAAGGTTGGTAAAGATACGTTCGGCGATAATTATTTCACAAAATTTAATATTAAAAGGGAAATTCTTGACAGTGTTAAGATTAGGAAAAGAGAAGAGCGAAAAAATAAATGGATTCGATTAAGAGGTGATTCAGAAATTTTCTATTTGGATTTTTCAGACCTAGGAAATATAATTCAGAACAATTGGGAGCACTTCAAGCCGTTTTTTCCCCGTCTCGATTGGATAGTACCTAAAATAGAAGAAATGGCCAAAATTCGTCATCTGGTAGCACATAATAGCTATGTTGAATCCTCTGAGAAGGATCTTATAAAAACATATTATAGAGTAATACTAAAGCAAATAAACGATGCTTGGAAATAGGAGTAAATAAAACGAGAAGATCCTCGAACAATAATAGGTCGACTTGAGTGGAATTTTAATATGGAAATAAAGAAAGTTAGAAAATAAGTAAATTATAATATTTGCCAATTTATTTGCAGACATTTTTACTTTTCTCTTGTTTAAACATCAAGGACATCCAAGAGGTCCAGTCTGGAGTCGCATTGCGGACAGACTCCAGCTGTCGCTCCTTTTAAGGAAGAACCGCAGGAGTAACAATAATTCATTCTCGAAGAAAAGGACGCGATATTGTTTTTAAAGTGTTTGCTGCTGCTCTCGTAGCCGAGAGCGGGGACTAGAGCAAAAATGACGGCACCATAAAGCAGATTGATCGTGATTACGATCGACAGCATCAAAAATATGCACGCAATCCCTGCCCCAAGGTACTCAACTATCTTCATTTTTTCTGAATACCGCATGTAATTATATCACCCCTTTATCATTTTATACAAATCCTATATTACCAATATAAATCCCATATCACAACCGATATAAATCCCATAGTACTAGATAGTATATCCATTTCATTAACCTTTAAGGGGGTATTATCACATTGAGTAAAGCCACGGTTGAGGTACG
>JABXJU010000256.1 GCA_013375405.1 Candidatus Helarchaeota archaeon | reverse complement strand
CTGGATGCTCTAAAAAGGTGATTACGATTGGAGCTAGTGATAAAGACGACCAGATTGCTTGGTTCAGTTCGCGTGGTCCTACGAAAGACGGGAGAGTAAAACCTGACGTTTTATTGCCAGGAGTGAATATTATTGCAGCACGCGCTAAGGATACTAGCTTGGGAAACGTTGTTGATGAATATCATACTTCAGCCAGCGGAACCTCCATGGCTACGCCGCACTGTGCAGGCGTTGCCGCCCTGTTGTTATCTGGAAATCCGAGTCTAACTCCCGCTCAAGTTAAACGGAGACTCATGGAGACAGCGATAGATTTACAATTTGATCCAAATACTCAAGGCTCTGGACGGGTCGATGCATATAAAGCCTTTTCTGGCGGGGCACCCCCACCACCCGAACCACAACCCGAAATGCCCATGCCTTGGCAATTTGCCGCATTTCTTGCAGCCATTGTAGCCATGATTATAATAATAGTAATTTTAGGAATTGTAATATAAACTAACTCTCATTTTTTAAAATTTTAAAAAGCGAAAATCATGAACCATTTGCTTCAGATAAAAAGATAAACGAAGGATCTAAACCTAATTTCACATATACTTATTAATTAAATCCACAACACGAGCGATAGCCATGTAGGAAGCGCCTATATCTGCGTTTGGGAGAATATAGGCGATAGCTAATATATTTTCTTCCCTAGATGCAACAATATGCCCCTGCCCTCTTACATTTGTACATACTAAACGTTCAGGTGTGCATTGGAGAGTTGAATAATGAATTCCTTGTATCTCTATTGAACCTCGTTGAGTATCCCAATTTGATAATACTGTTTGAAGATCTGAGCCAATATCCCAATTATCCGTTTGATATAAGATAGCATTGTTTGAGACGGCAATAACCGTGATAGCTGAAATAGAGTCGTTTTTGTTCCAAAGATCTTTTAACAATTGTTCGATTTGATTCATTCATTAAACCCTTTATTTGCGTGATAGGTCTTGTAACTAAAGTATAATTACTCGCTTTTTAAGGATTATCTTAATAAATTAAAGAATTAATAATTGTTGAGTAATGGATTAGATTTACTAATAATAAGGAATTTTATAGCGAGATAGGATGATGTTGTATAGACTTGTTATAGACTTGTAACCTCCTCTTATCCCTACTTAGCTAGTAAGGAAGCTTTACAAATATAGTACTGGTGTTTACAACTAATTGAAATAAAGAAATGTGTAATTTCAATGTCCTAAAAATTCGCGCGCGCATAATATGATCAAGTTTTAGAATCCAATTAATCTCATTAAACAAGAGGGAACAAGATTTATTCAAATAAAAATTTATTTAATTAAAAGGTTTTTATATGATTCTCACTAGTATAATTTGAAGATCGCTTTTTGCAGAATCGATAATATTTTGCAGAATTTGCTTAAACAGAGGCAGATCCAAATGGATATAATAAATAAAACAAAATTTGAACAGCCCATGATTCCGTTAGAACTAGGTGAGTTACCTCAAGCTAAATTTTTAGAGTTAGAAGAACTTGAAGACCTGCTACAATTGACTACTTCGAATCAGGACCATACTCTTTACCACTTGGGACGTGATGGGGACCATTTCTACCTTATTTGGATTGTTATCCACGACTTTTATAATTTAAATGGACTTCCAATAGTTATATTTGTCCGTACTAATCAAGAACCAACTCGGTTCATTAAATATAGACCTGATCTAGGGAAAATTGCTTTTGTTGAAAAAGTTCAAGAATCATCCGCAGCGTATATACGATTAATAAAGATAAAACAGCTTCCATTTTGTCTGGATTTAGCTGTTTAATCCATTAACTCCTCTTTTTTGTTTATTGATGTGCAAAATTTCTGGTAATGTGATTCATTGCAACTTTTAAGTTTGCTGTCGTACTTTCTGCTTCATATAATCCTGTTTTCCGAAGGGCTTCGTAAATCAAAAACCCTAAAAAATTCATGGAAATGAGAGACCCGATTAATAAACCAAGCCACCCAATATACAAAGGCCATCCAAGAAGAAGTGCTAAATAAGTTCCCACAATGAATATATTAAATAATGTTTGAACGGAAATTGAAAGTTGGGTTCGTATTGCTCGTTTTAAACCTTTATAATTATTTCGTTTTTCTACTTGATATCCGATGTATGCTGCTAAAAAATTTGTAATGGCCCCTCCAAACCAATCAACTGGACCAAGATTAAAGGGAAGAGGAGCAAAAAAATTTCCTATAAAACATCCAATAGCTAATCCAACTGCACTCGGAAAGGCTAATATGAATGATAAAGGAAGTAGACAATCTGCATATCGTACTTGCCAAATATAAAACTGTATATAAGGAAATATTAAAAGTGAAATTGCATATAAAGCTCCAAAAATCGCAGCAAGTGCGACTTTCACACTCAAATTCTCTTTAGAATATGCCATATTACAACCTCTCATCCCGGGGTTTATATTTTTTATAATATACGAGGCGGAACGGGGAAGAGGCGCACTCACCCGCCTCGCAGTAGTAAATAACAAATGAATATTGGAGTAATTATTTTTAAATCCTTCTAACTTAACTGAAAAAAAACCGACAACTTTAAATACTACCTTTTTCACCCAAGCAATTTCAAACGGTATTTATATTCTGGGATAAATTGAGATAAGAGCTCAATGAACCTTGGAGTTTATATACGTTTTTTTGATATATATGGTGAAAAAAATGCGCGAAATTTTCTTTGATGGCGAAGTTCGGAAACAGAAAAAAAGAGAAATTGATGAAACCGAACAATACAAACGCATAACTAAGCAGAAATTTGAGCCAAAAGATACGCAGGAAAAAGAGGCTGATAATGAACAGCAAAAAAACCTTGAACAAGCAGAAACAAAAGGAATTGAGGACGAGAGGTGTGGAGAGCCACCCGAGTATTTAAACATGAATGAGAAGAGTTTTAAGAAAGGAGATTTGGCTATAGAAGTCAAATCCATTGAAGAAGGGGAAAATAAGTCTATCGAGCAAATTTTTGAAGATGTAAACAAGGAAATAAGAGAGGAACGCGACCAAACTCTTGAAGAGATCATCAAAAAACTCAAAGCAGGAGAGAAAACATTAACAGCAGAGGAAAATGACTTAATTTATAAAATCAAACGGGACTTGAGTGGCTTTAGAAAAGCGGGTTTGGAATTGGATGAAGAGTGGCAACATTTAGATACTTTTATGAATACACTTGATACCGAATTTGAAAAATTTAAACAAGCTGAGAATATTACATCTGAAGAGAAGGGTGAGGAAGCCAAGAATTTTGATGATGGAGAGTTTATTCCGGTTGAAAAATTGAGAGAATTTGTTGACAGCATTGAACCAGGAATTAAACACGATATTTTTGAAACTATTCTCGAAGAAATCGAGAGCAACCAATTCACCAGCTATATCCAAATAGCCAAGTCTTTAGATATATCAAATCCAGCTGTTTATTATTGGATAAAGAAACCTAGTAATGAAGAGCAATTAACAAATTTGATACGCACTTATGAACAGAAACGGTTGGAATTTCTAAATCAAAATCCCCAAAGATGGTTTGAATTAAATAAACGCTTTAGAATGGATACTGAGATGGGAAAGGGACTAAATCTACAATTAAGGTCATTAATGGAAAAATATTCTACTCAGATAGATAAAGAAATCAATCAGGGTCTTAGAATTACGTATGATTTTAAGGATTGGTTAAGAAAGAATCCCTCCATTGAGGCAGCCGAAAAACAACCGCTGCTTGAATATTCCGATTATTATACAAAAGCAATTGAAAGAGCAATAGAAGGCTACGTCCTCTTCTCGGATAAAACGCTTGCTGCGATTTCTGGGTCCATTAGAGAAGACTTTGGGTTCTCAGTTGGCCCAAAAACTGTAGCACGCATTGCTAAAGGCTTCTTACTTGATGAAAATTATCAAAAACGGTTTAATCCCGAAGGACCAGGAAAAAATTTACTTAAATATACTAGAAAAGCTAGAAAAATTTTACCAGAACAAATCCCAGAAATTATAATAAAATATAATAACGGCGCAAGCACTTTTAAATTAGGAAAGGAATATAATGTTAGTCCTCCTACAATTAATCGCCACCTCAGAAAACATGGTGTTCAAATACGAAAATACGAAAATACGAACACTGTGGCGAATGGAGTAAGATCGAACCAGTACTCCCTCAACAATTCACACCCGCTCTCGCGAAATTCATCGCTTTAATTATGGCTGAAGGTTCTCTCGATAATACCAGAGTTAATATTGGAAATACCTCTTATGAACTTATTAAAGTCTTTAAAGAGCTTGTTAAACAAAATTTTCAGATTGAACGGATGAGTGAATGGGATATTGATAGTAATCCAGAAAATAGGAAAAAGTATTATTATTGTCAAGTCAGCTCTGTAGAATTAGCAAAATTTCTTGGTAAATATATAGATAAATCCGATTACAAGAATGTTAAGCTGCCTGCAGAGATGTTCAATCTTTCCGAGGCAAATATAGGCAAAGTTTTACAAATTGTTTTTTCAGCTGAAGGGTCAGTTAATTTGTTACCCATAAAAACGAGGTATGGTAGACCAAATAGCATTTATCGGGAATATAATAGAAAGGAGCCAATTCCCGTAAAAGAAGCAACTCTAAATTCATTTGAAAGGGCTATTGAACAAATTGAACCTGGAATTAAGCGCAATATCTTTGATAACTTGTTAAAACAAATCAAGGAAAACAAGTTCACCAACCTTACACAAATAGCCAAGTCTCTAAACATATCTAATACTACGGTTTACAAAAACATAAAGAAAATGAGTAGTAATGAGCAATTAAGCAAACTAGCAAAACTTTATGACCAAAAACGCATCGAATACCAGATCACACATAACAGATGGAAAATCGCTAGAAGTGTTACTTTAACTTGTACTTCCCCTTCTCTAAGACGACAGTGGCGGCAATTAATTGAATGTCTGGGGATTAAATGTCATACCTCTGGCAAAAACATAGAAATTAGTTCTAAGGAAAATATTTTTAAATTCAAAGAGAAAATCGATTTTTTAGATGGGATTTCGATCCGGAAGAATAGTCATTGGGAGAAGTATACTCGACGGGAGGTGCTGGATGCACTCATAGAAAGCTATAAATATCCAATAATAAGATTTAATTCCAAAGAAGCAGCCTTAAAATTTTTAAAATCACTTGTTAAAAGAAATTAACGCCAACATCAGAAAGTTAATAGAGGCTAGGTGTCTCTTTTTCTTTGTTAAATCTAAAAAGTAATATAATTATAATTAGAGACTATAAAACTATATAGGTGGACTTTATGAAAAAACCACGAATATCAGTAGTGATACCGTGTTGGAATGAGGAGAAAAATATTCGGCGTACAATAAAGAAGTTAAACCATCAAACAATTCCCCGCGAAGACTACGAGATAATTGTGGTTGATGGAAATTCAACAGACAG
>JABXJU010000255.1 GCA_013375405.1 Candidatus Helarchaeota archaeon | reverse complement strand
TCAGATGGTCCGCATGTCATCTTTTATCGAGCCGTCGATGCCGTTGGCAATAATGGGACCGCCCAAAATGTGACGGTATACTTGTTGGCCAATGATACGGATTATGATAACGATGGGCTAACGAACGCCGCTGAAATCTACGAGCATGGAACCGACGCCTTCAATCCGGATACAGACGGGGACGGCCTTGCGGATGGGCTTGAGGTAGGGACCTATGGGACGAATCCGACTACCCGCGATACGGATGGGGATGGGCTTTCCGATAGCGAAGAAATCTCTAAGGGCTCAGATCCACTCGATCCAAATGATCCCCTGATTGGGAGGCTGCTCTTAATACTCGAACTGGTATGTGGTATAATAGTAACGGGCGTAATAATTCGAATTGTAAGACGAGAAGAAAGACCAGCCCCATCGAAAGGGAGCTAAATTTTTTGATGTAAATAAGGGGTTCTACTATTTTAAAGATATCTTGGTGAGAAAACGAGATAGAAAAAATGCATTAGGTTTGTAGAATGAGTTTGACAATTTCATTAAAAGCTTTATCAACATTGTCGCCTGATTTGGCAGAGGTTTCAAAATATGATACATTCAAGTCTTTTGCCATTTTTTTCCCTTCTTTTGGTGGAACAGAGCGTTCTGAGGCGAGATCCAGTTTATTGCCCAATAGGAGCATGGGAATTGAGCCCCCACAGAATTTCTTGGTTTCATCGACCCAGTTGTATACTGAATGAAAGGAGGTCTTGTTTGACAAATCAAACACAAGTAGGGCAGCTGAGGCACCTCGTAAATAGCTTTCCCGGAGAATTCGATATTTTTCTTGTCCCCCGATGTCCCAGATGATGAGATATACATTGGTTTTTGCCCCCTTCTCTTCCACTTCTATAAGTTTAGCGGAAATATCGGTACCTATCGTCATTTTATAACTTTCACTAAATTTATGCTCTGTGTGCTGGATAATTAGGGACGTTTTCCCTACAGCTTCATCTCCAAGCATTACAAGCTTGTAAACCTTTTCATATTCAGACATATTATTGAATCCTCATTTGCAGTTGTTTATAACTCTTAATGTAGATAAACTATTATTTAAAGATAATTGGAAAATCACATCTTTTTTAATTTGATATTACTCACTCTGTTATTCTATTAGGTTTATTAAAAAAATATAAAGAAATTTCCTTACTTTTCAGAGAGTTTTAAGGTTTGGTCATAATATCTTGGACCATACGATAAAGTAATCTGATGAAATTCTTGATTCCGAAGGATCACTCTCTCTATGTTCCCCTCCACCAGAATTTCTTCATCCTTTTGGACTTGTCCACGAAATTCCTCTACAAAGGAAAGGATCCGGATGATATCATCAATTTTAGGCCCCTCCAGTATTTTTAATATCTCAATTTTATAAATTGATTCCATATTGAATGCATCACGATCATCGAACACTTGGGCAATCGCTTTAATCCAACCGGTTCTTTCAATTCGCACCTGATTTGGATACTCATTCTGTATTTCACTCCAATTCTTCACTGGTTCAAATTCAATTTTTATTGGTCGATTGATAGCTTTACTTCGGATCACGGCGTAAATCAATTTTCTTAACTCATAAAACGGATATTCTTGGATGCTATAGTGTTTAAAGTACCAGTGCTTGGTTGGTCGTTGATAATTCCAGCCAGTAAATTCATTTTGAATTGGAAATGACGGTTGTTGATAAAAATCTAGGAGAGTTTCCCGCAGTTCCTTTAAAGCTTTTCTTCCATAGATAATGAGATCAATATCGCTATAATCTACATGATAAAAATTGTGGCATATAGAACCAAACACACCGAAGTGATGGGGTCGTAATTGTGAATGGTCCGTCACGAAATCTAGAACTTCTAATAAAGTATCAATGAGTTTATTATCTGGAGGATTTTGTAAAATGGTGCGAAGGCTTTCATCGGGACGCCGAATCTGGACCGACTGAGATTGATCTACTCCTACAAGTTTCTTTTGCAGAGCTTTATGGGAAATTTGATACTGTGGATATTTCTTTTTAATGAACTGAAGCCCCCCATCAAAATAGAACTTGTAATATAAACCTTCGGGATCTGAACGAATGGCACGTGGATCGGATGTAGAATAGATTGATGCTGGGGCATACTCTACATCGCAAAAACAAGCGTTTAAGGGATGGGTATAGCCATAAGTTCGGAATATAATGCCTTCTTTCGTAATAGGGGCATCTCTATCTCGGAATTGGGTCATATCAGTCAGCAAAGTATTAATTCTCAAGTTCGGATTCGGAATAATCCGTAATACATTTCCTACCTTTAATAGCGTTAAGAGATGTCGCTTACCCTTAATTTTTAGGTTCCTTAAGAAAATTGCACTAAAGTTAGATATTTGCCGACTTGAAAATAAAAAATAATTCTCAAAGGTCGCCCTTATTTGTAATATAGCCTCTCCTTGTGGAAGTTTCCCTTTTTCAACTGAATATACTCCATTATCTAAAATAAACTTTATAGAGCCTACGTTGATTATTTCTAAATTAATTTTGAAACTTATTGTCTTTAATTTTTCCTTCCACTTGGAATGTTCCTGTTTCTCTTTCATAAGTGAATGAAGGGTGTTAATAAGCATTTCTATTTGATTCTCCTTTTCTTCTTCTGTGAAAGCTGTTTCTTCAGTCATACGTAAATTTACCTCTAGATTACGTATAAACCTACAATCAAACATATTAAATAGTTACTATTTTCTAAAACACACAGCAAAGTTTTATAGGATCTATCAAATGATTTATCAATTAGAAATTCAAAGGAGTGAAGAAAATGGTAAAATATATGACAGATGACTGGGCAAAAGAATACTGCAAAACATTAAATAGTAGCGAAGCATACGCCAAAGCTGGTGAAACTTGGGAAGGTGACTTCATTTTTGAGATTAAATTTGAAGATGGTTCGACCAGACAACTATATATGGATTTGTGGCATGGTAAGTGTCGAAAGGCGTACCAAATTAAAGATGAAGATATTACCCCTGAATTTACTATGAGCGGCCCTTATGAAAATTGGGTGCAGGTTGCAAAAAAAGAGCTAGATCCCATTCGTGGAATGTTACAAGGGAAGTTTAAGCTCCAGGGCGATATGGCGAAGATTATGCGAGCTACCAAAGCAGCAGTTGAAATGGTCAATTGTATTATGCTAGTTCCTGACACGGAACTTTGAATTAATTCTTTTTTTAATTTACAGGAGAAGTTATTTATGTGGTATTTTTCAAATCCCTTTCTGGTTTTTGGTGACGGGGCATTAGATTATCTCGATCAGGTTAAAATGAACAAAGTTTTTATCGTAACAGACAAAATTATGCAACAACTTGGATTCGTGGAAAAAATAGTAAAGAAATTGAAAGATATTCCTTACCAAGTTTATGATGAAGTCGAACCAGATCCGTCGACTCAAACGGTAGAAAAAGGGGCGAAACTCTGTCAAAAGTTTGCTCCCGACTTAATCATTGGATTGGGCGGTGGATCTGTAATGGATGCGGGAAAAGGCGTGTGGTTTCTTTATGAAAGACCTAATGATCCAATCGATTCCGTTAATCCCTTCACTTACTATGAGAATTTTCCCTCTAAAGCAAAATATATCACTATTCCAACGACATCTGGCACAGGTGCCGAAGCAACTTGGGCAGCGGTTTTAACTGACACTGCCCAAAGACGAAAAGTCTTTCCTACTTCAAGACAAATCATTCCATCTATTGCTATTATTGATCCTATTTTTGCATTAAAAATGCCTCCTGCTTTGACTGCTGGTACTGGATTAGATGCATTAACTCATTCGATAGAAGCTTATCTGTCAGTATGGAAGAATGATTTTTCGGATGCATATTCAATCAAGGCGATAGAATTTATATTCAAATATTTACCACGTGCTGTTGAAAATGGAGAAGATGCGGAAGCTAGGGAAAAAATGCACAACGCCGCTACAATGGCTGGGTTATCCTTTGGTAATTCCCAGGCGACCTTTGCTCACTCGATTGGACATTCAATTGGTTCTTTATTCCATAAACCCCATGGAGCCTGCGTAGGAATGGCTCTCCCTTACGTGATGGAATTTAGCCGGAATAATGGTACAAATGTTGTCGAATTCTTGTCTGATATCGGGCGACGCGCGTTATTGATGACCGGAACAGATGAGGAGATCAGTGAGCAACTCATCCTTAAAGTCCGTAATTTTATTAAAGAAATTAAATCTCCCCTCACTATCCCAGAACTTGGTATTTCTAAATCTGAATTTGACGAGTATTTACCAACCTTAGTGAAATTTACCTCTGAAGACGCAGTTATTTCCATGTCAAATCCTATGCCAAACGATGATCAAATTGAAAAAGCATATCATTACCTTTGGGAAGGTAAACGAATCGATTTCTAACCTTTTTTTTATTTTACCAATCCCCAGATCGTATAAACTTGGACAAAGTTGGACACAGTCCGCAACCCACCGTTGTCCCGACTTTTTTTGCGATCTCGTAAAGCGAAAGTTCACCCGTTCGGAGGAGCCTTTCGATTCGCTCGGCCTTGGTCGGAGTTCCAAATCTGGGATACCCAAATTGGTAAGGAATATATTTTATATTCTATGACAAATCCTTTTCAAGTATAACCCCTCGCTCCTCAAAGCCACATTTCTTATAAAATTCTCTCGCATTATTATTCTTAAACTCAGTGCTTACTTCGATTTCACGGCACCCAAGTTGTTTGCATCTTCGAGTAGCTTCATTTATCAAGATTTGACCTAAACCTTTATCTTGGTAAATCTTAGTAACAATAATTTCGTCAATTATTCCAGATGGACCGGAATGCATAAGTGTCTTCCGGATTCCAAAAGTAATAAATCCTATTACAGCTCCATCAAATTCGGCAACTAAAAAGTAAGAATTTTTATCACTTAATAAACTATTAAAATTCTCATCTATAATATTTTTATTAAAACTTTCTTTATTATCAAGATACTCAATTAGTTCTATCATTAATTTTTCAATAATTGGTAAATCAGATTTAGTTGCTTTTCTAATAATAATAATAATATCTTTCGTATTGAATGTAAATTTTACCAATCCACATTCCTTCCCATATTTCACCAATCCACATTTTTTCCTTCATACGCATATTGAAAAATTTTACGAAAATCTTCTTCTAAAGTTGCTCTGGGATTAAATGGTGCCATCAAATCCGTCTTTGCGAATTCTACTAATTTATCGAGATTTTGATTCCATTCATTTGCAGGGATTAGTTCCTTAAGAGTCGTTGGTAGATTAACTTTCTTTAATAATTCTTTAATCATTTTAACTAAGGTGGTGGTAGGATCCCCAATATCAGTTACATTGAGAGCTTTAAGTATCTCTATATATTTCTCTTCACATTCTGGCTTGTTAAATTCTAGCACATAGGGTAACATGACACCTACGCTTATTCCGTGTTGTATTTGATGTACACCTCCTAAGGCATGACCGCAGGAATGCGCAATACCGCTACTTGAATA
>JABXJU010000254.1 GCA_013375405.1 Candidatus Helarchaeota archaeon | reverse complement strand
CCACTGGCGGTCGGGGGGGGGCTGCGGCCACTGGTGGTCTGGGGGGGCCTGCAGCAGGTCTGGCACTTGCAGCGGGGATACCTAGTCTAGGAGGAGTAATTGCTTGTCCTGATAATAATGAAATTAATTTTTCACGTGATGATGATGAACTTACAGGCCCTCGCTTTGAAATAGTTGATAAAACAGCAGATCTATCAGATCCAGTCCTTTGATACCCAGTTCCAGCAAGATCGCCTTCAGCCTTCTTTAAACTGGTCATGAGTGTTGATACATTTTGATTCATTTCACTCATAGTGTCTCGAAAGCGATCCAGGGCATCATAAATGAAATTCATGACGCGTTGTATAACACTCTCTTTATCTTCCATACCCGTTACCTTCATAATTAGCTAATTTGAGGAGTAATCATAATTTTCTTTAATATCCGTTTTCGTATAAAAGTTTGCAATTGATTTATACTATTTAAAGAACGTAAATATATATAAGACAATACATTATAAATTTTTTTACTTTATCAACTATAAGAATGAGCGAAGATGATGGATTAATCTTTAAAAAAACTATAAAAATCTAAATGTAGATGTGAAAATTAGGGTGAATATTTTATGAGCGATGATCATATTACACGCCAGGAAATGAAAGCGCTGGATATACTACAAGATCATTTACGACAAGTTCTTGCTTCTATCAAAGAGTTACGAAGTTTAGTTGATGATTGGATTGATAACAAAACTGAAGATATCGAAGCGCATATTGAAAAATTGGGGAATATAGAAAATCAAGCAAATAAGATTAAATGGAGGATATTAGATCAGCTATCCAAAGCAGAAACAATGTTACATCGTGAAGATTTTATGCGACTAGTAATGACTATTGATGAAATTGTGGATTACGCAGAAGGTACTGGACACAGAGTCGCAATTTTAAGTTCATGGAAACCTGATGAAAAGAGCAGTTCTTATGTAAGAGAGATTATGGACGCATTATTTAAAATGATTATGACATTACGAGAATCAATCTTTGTTTTAACACAGAATTCAGAGAATTCTATAAATATCGCTCGTGAAATTTATAAACTTGAGAGGAATATTGATACGCTCCACCGAGATATGACAAAACATGTATATACATTAGATATTGATCATAAAACCTTTTCTCTTGCTCTAAATTTTATAGATCATTTGGAAGATATGGCGGATATTGGAGAAGCGGTCACGGACGCAATTCGAATTATTGCAGTAGCTCGGAAAGGATCTTATTAAACAATTCGGTATGAGGAGAAACGGATGGATGGCGGGATTATCCATGGAGAATTGATACGGAATCGTGTGATTGTCTGGAATCATGAAGATGGGTCTAAATTATATAAAGAGGGATTTTATGGGAAACCATTAGGTATTCGAAAACCTAAATCTTTTGAATTCGACCGTCCATTAGAACTTTCCCTTTTTGAAGCTCTTTATCTATTGACAAAGAAAAAAATTGAGGTTTATGATAAGATTAATGATATTGATTTAGATACCCAAACATTACTGAAAATTGCAAAAGAAAATTTTGTCGAATTCGAGGATAAATATCGGGTATATTATGATTTACGGCAACGTGAGTATATTGTAAGACCAGGTTTAAAATTTGGGGCAGATTTTGCAGTTTATCAGCATGGTCCTGGGATTGATCATGCCCCTTTTATTGTCCATGTGCTTCAAAATATTACTGCGATTTCAAGTATAGAAATGGTCCGAGCTGGCCGATTGGCAGGTACGGTACGGAAAAAATTTATAATTGCTACAATAACAATGGACAAAGTCGTCTATTACATGTTTACTTGGTTCAAACCTTGAGAAAAGCGAAGAAATGATTTTGTTTTAAGCTCATTTAAATTATCTCTTTAGAAATAGCAAATTCTTTTTTTAATGCTAAAATTTTATTAAATTCGTTACATTTATTAGTTAAATGAATTCAGATCTGATTAATAATTACTGAGAAGTTGAATTAGTGAGGTACGAAATATGTCCGAAGAATTAACCAAACAGATTAAGGAGTTGGCTCTTGAGTTAGGAGCGGATAAAATTGGGATTGCTGATGCAACATTAGCTGAGGATCCACCCCACGGTCATGCAAATCCACCAAATATGATCAAAGGTGCGAAAGCGGCAATTTCACTTGTTCTAGCATATCCAGATGGTGCAATGGATTGTGATCATACAGATGATCTGATTCATGCAGGCGTGTTTGTCGCAGTTCAACAACAAATGAATACAGAGATAACACGAATCGCGATGCGTATCGCAAAATTCCTTGAGAAAAAAGGTTATAATGCGACCCCAATTGCGCCAGATGTGCCCGGTAGAGATGAGAAACGCTGGGCAGGAACAATCTCGCATCGATATATCGCACAACTAGCGGGAGTTGGTGAAATTGGCCAAAGTAACCTATTGTTAACCCCAGAATGGGGACCTCGAGTTCAACTCGCGACTATCCTTACGGATGCACCTCTTAAAGAGGATGGGCCCGTTTTGATAGATAAAGTATGTAAAAAGTGTTTTGATTGTTGTGAGAAATGCCCACCACGTGCGCTTGCCCGTGAAAATTATCCTCCTTATAACTTTAATATAAACCGATGCTTTTGGGGTGTAGACGGCTGGGCTAGATTAACGAAAGTCGAGGAACCACCCAAAGACTGGGTGGACGCGCGCCCAACAGCTTTAATTATGGTTTCTAAGTATGCGCAGAAGTATCCACAAATCCACGAATATCAGGACTTAGCTACTAGAATGGGGTTCTTTCCCTTCTGTAATGAGTGTCAAAGAGTTTGTAGAATTGGACTTAACGCAAAAGAGAAAAAAGAAGAACAACAACAAAAATAATTATGCCTTACATTCCCTAATTTTTTTCAGTTCATCAATCAATAGGGGGACAACATCGAAAAAGTCTGCAACGATTCCTATATCTGCAATATTAAAGATGGGAGCATCAGGATCTTTATTTATAGCAATAACAAAGTCCGATTTCATCATTCCGACCCGATGTTGGATTGCGCCCGAAATTCCACAAGCAATGTAAAGTTTTGGGCATACTGTTTTTCCAGTCTGTCCTACTTGATGATCAGGTGTTATAAATCCTGCCTCTACAGCAGCTCTCGAGGCACCAACCATACATCCTAATACCTCAGCTAGCTTATGAACCAGTTCAAAGCCTTTTTCTCCAATTCCACGTCCCCCTGACACGATAACTTCAGCATCTTCCAAAACCATGCAGGTTTTAGGCTCTTTTATAACACTAATAATTTTAGTTTTCAATGAATCAGAAGATATTGGAGCAGATATAGGGATAATTTCGCCATTTTTTGATAATTTGGGTTTTTTAGATTTAAAAATGCCAGGTCTAACAGTGGCCATAGCTGGACGGCGATTCGGAGTAATTATAGTAGCCATGATATTTCCACCAAAAGCTGGGCGTGTCTGTAGTAATGTGCGATCCTTCCTATCAACATCAATAGCTGTGCAGTCGGCAGTAAGGCCAGTATTCAAGCGTTTTGCAATTCTAGGTCCCAAATCTCGTCCAATTCGAGTAGCTCCCATTAAGAAAATTTCGGGTTTATATATTTGGATTATATTTACAATTGCAGTAGTATATGGGCTAGTAAGATAATTTTGAAACATGTCATCATCTATTACATAAACTTTATCAGCCCCATAATCGATTAACTTACCTGCGGCTTCTTTTATTTTATAACCAAGTAAAACTGCGGAAACAGAAGTTTCTAATTTTTTTGCAAGTTTCCTACTTTTTGTTATTAATTGATAGCTAACATCGATTATTTGTCCATCCCGTTGTTCTGCAAACACCATAATTCCATTGTACTGACTTAGATCAACTTCTTCAATAATTCGTTCTATATCAGATTGCAAAGCTCCTAAGTTACAGGCTTCTAAACAAATCCCACATTCGGTGCAATTATCCCTTATTCTTGCTTTTTTATTCCACATCTCGATAGCGCCATAGGGGCAAGCTTTAACGCACAGCTCACATCCAATACATGTATTCTCATTAACAAGAATTACCATTAATTCCACAACTTTTAAATTAAATTGATCTTTTGCAGCTGTTTTATTATTCCATCAACGATTTCTTTTGGATCGCCTTGTAAAATTATTCCTTTCTTTGAATTTTCAGGAGTGAAAACTTTTTTCACTTGGGTTGCAGATCCACTTAATCCAATTTTGCTCTCATCAACATTAATAGCCTTCGCTGACCATACAGTTATATCTCCTTTCTGAAAGGATTGGACAATTCCTTTGATAGTAGGATAGCGAGGCGTATTAATTTCTTTTAAGATCGTTATTAAAACTGGCATTTCCGATTCAATGACTTCATATCCGTCATCTACATCTCTTATTGCTCTGACCTTCTTATCTCGAATGACTATATTTGTAGCATAAGTAATTTGTGGAATATTTAATGTTTCAGCAAGTTCAATTGGGGTTTGAGCCGTATCACCATCTATCGATTTACTACCACATAGAATGATGTCAAACTTTTCTTCTTCTTCTAATTTTTTAATACCTTGTGCTAAGGTGTAAGAAGTTGCTAGTGTATCTGCACCTGCAAATTTGCGATCGGTTAGAAGAATCGTCTTATCTACACCCATTGCAAGAGTTTCTTGTAATGCCTCACGACTTTGAGGGGGACCCATCGTGATGACAGTTACTTTTCCTCCGAATTTCTCGCGTAATAATAATGCTTCTTCTATCGCATTTTTATCTGAAGGATTAATGACGCTAGGAACTCCCTCGCGAACAATAGTCCCTGTTTTTTTATCTATTTTAACATCTGTGGTATCAGGGACCTGTTTAATGCAGACTACCATATTCATTTTAATCAACTATAGACCTAATACTTTATATGCAATTTTAAGACGTTGAACTTCTGAAGTACCTTCATAAATTCCAACTATCTTCGCGTCTCGGAAGAATCTTTCAACCGGATAATCCTTACAGTAGCCATAGCCACCATGAATTTGTACAGCTTTCTCGGCGGCTTTCATCGCAGTTTCTGCAGCGAAGAGTTTTGCCATACTGGCTTGTTTTGAGAATCTAACGCCTTGATCCTTAAGAAATGCTGCCCTATACGTCAACAATCGTGCTGCATCAATTTCGGTGGCCAAATCAGCAATCCACCACTGAATAGCTTGGAAATTGGCAATTTTTTGCCCGAATTGTTCCCGTTCATTCGCATATTTGACAGAGGCATCGAGGGCAGCCTGGGCAATTCCAACGCCCTGCGCTGCAATGCCAATCCGCGCACTATCGAGAATCTGGAGTGCCATCCGATAACCATTGTTCAATTGCCCTAGTAGATTCTCTTTGGGAATTCGACAGTCATCGAAAATTAATTCAGCTGTATCGGAGCCAGTTATTCCCAACTTTTCCTCAATGACACCAATGGAGAATCCAGGTATCCCTTTTTCAACAATGAAGACGCTCACGCCACTTTTAAAACTAGTTTTATCAGTTCGCGCGAAAACCAAAACATTTTTCGCGATACTTCCATTGGTAATAAAGA
>JABXJU010000038.1 GCA_013375405.1 Candidatus Helarchaeota archaeon | reverse complement strand
GTCTTCGGTTCGGTGTGCAGAACTTGCACCCTCGACCACAGCCACGTGAAATTTCAACGGTGCCAAATACAGCTGCACCACGGATTAATGGGATCTCGCTATCCTTCTGGGGAGATTCGGTCTTAATCACAGCAGGGACTGGTTCATTCTTGAGAATCTTCTTAAAAATCTTAGGTACAGTAATATCCCCTTCTCCTATTATAACATGGTCGATGCCAAAGTATTGCCGCATCTTTTTACCCCGGACTTGCCAAGCACCCGCGCCACCCACAACAATTTTTGGGCTATATTTACGAAAGAGCTTGTTATGAAGTAATTTCCGGAATGCATAGGCGTTACGAGATTCATCCCCAAAGCCCACCAGCGCCGTAAAAGTGCGGTCACAGTAAGTCATCCCCACAGGATCCATCGATGTAATTCCAACAATTTTTGTATTGGGGCCAAGAAAACGTTTTAAATACTTTGGATGGATAATAACAATGTCATTTTCATCGAAACCATTATTCAGAAGGGCAGCTTCAATCTTTCTTAATCCATAAGGGACGATTTTCGCACGTCCATCCTCGAAGCTGGGAACTGGGGGTATTCTAGTAATCAAAGAGAAAAAGAAGGCGCGATGTGAAATGGCACCCGAAAAAAACGGTTCTACGGGATTCCCATTATAATCACTCATCTCAGTAACGGCGCCAGTGAGAATAATTTTCTTTCCCTTGTTAGGAATTGTTAAACCATCCCGTCGATTAATTAAGAGATACTTTTTAATTATTATTATAAATACAAAATTCTAATCAATTATATATTTTTTTTGCACATTTTAAAGATGTAAAGAAAAAATTAAAGCCCCTTTTACCAGATGGGGAGAAAAATAATAAGTATAAAAATTGAATAAGAATGCTTGGGGATTTTTGATGATTTTAGAACTTATTGAAAAATATTTTGAAATAATTTCGAGTAATTTTTCATTAATTCTTTCATACTCGAATCATCTGCATTATTAGATAGAGTAGTCAATATTATCTTTCGAGAGGGAATGTACTTCATATAAACTTGAATTCCATCTTTTAATCGAAAGATCCCCTCATCTAAATCATTAATTTTATAGAGATGTCGCCAGATATTCGCTATATACGCCGATAATTTTCGTCCTTCAGGTAATTCGGGAGGAATATTCGAGGATATATGTAATCCGTTGTCGCGTAGCAGAATAGAACCTTTAATTTCTTCGTGGTTATTCATTCTTCGATGTAATATTTCCATTTTTACTTCTAAGTTCATTTTTGGCATAAGCAATATTACATTTTCAAATTCAAATACCCAAAGAATATCTAAGGAATATGGGGTACAAAATATAGTACCTCATTCCATTCAGACAATAAAGAAAAATCAATTCTCCGTTGATTGCAAAAGTATTGTATTTTCAAATGAAAAAAGGAAGGGAATTGTGAGATTTGGGCTAATCATTCGATTTGCCTTTTATCACGGGATCACCGCATTCAACGCAAAAACTGGCGCCAATGAGGATGTGCGCATTGCAATGGGCACAAATGAGTTCCTGCCCACAGACCGCACAAAAGCGTGAGTCCTTCTTGAAAAGTTCGTTGCACGCGGGGCAGATATTTTTCCCCGAAATACCTTCACCTTTCGTAGATACCTTCTCGATTTTGTGACCACAGAAAGAACAGAACTTTGCATGAGGGGGAAGAGGTTTTGAGCATTTGTCGCAAGCAATATCCTTTTTACAGGTCGGGCAGGTGGTTGCATCCTCAGCGATTTCCGCATCACAATAAGGACATTGATATGTGAGGGAAGGCAACTTTGCATGCACTTTTAGATCGCTCAATAATTCCTCAGAAATTATTTTCGAACGTTCCTTCCCGCATTTCTTGCACTTGGCAATTATTTTGCGATTTGGTTGTAGCAGCGGGTGGAAGTAGCTGTAATAATGATAGGTCCTCCAGATGGAGGTTCCAAATCTTCTCCGCCCCATCCACGGGATCATTCCTGCGATATCTGGATCAGTCGGTACGGTGTACCAGTTCTTTTTTACACGAGCGCCACATTCATCACATCTAAGGGTCATATCAGTGAGGATCGGAAGCCACTTCCGCTTATCAGACATGGGAAGCGAAAAGTTACGCCGCTCATGGCACTTGGGGCAGCGAGCATCGATAATTAAATCAGAATCCTGGATTGTGAGTTTAAGTGGGACTATCAATTGACCATTACACTCTTTTTCCTTGCAAGCCATTTTTTTCCTATAATCCATCTGAGCTCCGCTCCATATTTATCATATTTCTATGCTGTTAAATGCACTCTATAATTATTAGCTATATTATCATTTAAAGAGGATCGTCACTCAATTGCCGTAAGATATCCCAGTAGGCGCCCCGATAACCTTTTCTAATGGCCTCGACAAGGATTTGATTCTCGTTGTAGTTATAATTGGCTTCGGTTTCTGGATCTGCGAAAAACCACATTGGGTCTTTTCCCACGAGCTGAGAAATAAAAGGGAAAATTGATTCACCCCCCATTTCAGAGGAGAGATAGAAGATGGGTTTTAGTAAGTCTGGATTATTTTCTTTTATTCCGAGTAAGTTTGGATTCTTGGGAAGAGGGGCTTCTTCTTTAACAATTTGAGCAAGTTCGGTCCCCGGATAAATTCTAACTCCAATGGAGAAACCTGCACGGTTAGGGCGTATTTCTTGCATCAACTCAATCGTGTTTTTTACAGAGGATTGCGTTTCACCAGGAGCACCAATCAACAAATCGTACATTACTATTATATCATTTGCTTTACAGAGCTCTGCAGTTCGAATTATATCTTGAATGTCATGGGAACGCTGGAGTCGGTGGAGCATGTCATCATCGCCACTATCCACCCCAAAGTTAATCCCGACGCACCCCGCTATCTTCATCAATTGGGCTAATTCCTCGTCAAAAGGTGATGGAGCACAATAGGTATACCAAGTCATTTGAGTTTGCAAACCTTTATTGATGATTTCCCGACAGACCTCTTTCGCGTGGGTGAGGGGATTATTGAATTCGCTATCGCATAAGTGAAAGCAATTCACCCCTTGATTAATTAGCGCTTTAAATTCAGCACAGACCGACTCTGGATCCTTTAATCGGATTTTACGCCCCTTGCAGATAGGATCCGCACAGTAGATGCATTTTCGATCGCAACCCCGCTTGGTCTCAATATTTGCTTGCCCACCTTCATCGAAATATCGTGGATTATTAATTAAATCACGGGGGGGCTGGAAATTTTTCAAATCTACGAATTGAATGGGATTCCGAATCAATTGATTGCCTTGTCGGTAAATCAGGTTCGGCACGTTCGTGAAATTTTTGGTCTGGAGTGCCTTCAGAAAATGCAGTAGCGCGTCCTCGCCATCACCTTGCACGCCGAAATCAGCCCCGCAATAGTTCATGATGGCTTCGGGTGCAATGGAGAACCCGACACCCCCTAAAATGATAGGTAATGTTTGAATCGATTGTAAATAGGTTATTAACTCTTTGATTTTATCTAAGAAAAAGGCTTGTCCCTGATACATACACGTGTCAGTATTCCGGACTGTGATTCCGACTGCTAGAGGGGTTTTTTCAATGAAATATTGCTTAAGAGCTTGTTTTATATCAATGAATGCGTGATCAATGAGGTCTATGGTGAAGCCTGCCTGCTTCAAGGCGTAGCTAAGGTAATCAAAGGCAATTGGTCCAACCACGGGGCGAATCCGAATTGGATTTATCAGTAAAATCCTATTACCTGTCACATTAAATGATGTAGATTTTTTCAGTTATTAATGTATAGATTTATCATTAAAATAAATGACAGCCGCCCTGCTTTATGCCCATCTTTTCAAAATACCGCTGATGATATTCTTCTGCAGGATAGAATTCGCCTGCAGCTATAATTTCCGTCACAATGGGATTTCGGAAAATATTTACATGTTCAAGGTGTTCTTTGGAAGCTATAGCTTTTTCTTTTTGTTCGTTATTATGGTAAAAAATAGCGGATCGATATTGAGTGCCAATATCAGGACCCTGCCGATTTAATGTAGTGGGATCATGTATTGACCAGAAAATTTCTAGCAGATCCTCGTATGTAATCTGTGTAGGATCATATTCAATGCGTATCGCTTCCGCATGGCCAGTTATCCCAGAACATACAATTTTATAAGTTGGATTCTTATAGGTACCACCCGTATAACCAACAGTTGTGTTTATTACACCGTTAATTTTCAGAAAAGCGGCTTCAACGCCCCAGAAACAACCAGCAGCAAACGTTGCAGTCTCCAAATTTGCTTCATCTCTTTATAATACGTTAATATTCAGATAAAACATGTTCTTAGGATACGCAATTCTCGACCATTTTTAAAAAAAGCGGTAATCTTTATCCGTTCAAAATCTCTCAAGTTTCAGAAATACTTATTTAAAGCTGATAGCACAAAACTATATCATTCAATATCACTCTTAATGAAATAAGGAGGAAATCACTTGGATGAACACACATCAAAAATTTTGGAAAGAGTTTGTGAATTAATAGGCGCAATTTTCGGAATATTATGGGGTGTTTTGGTCGTAATTCCAGTAGCTGAAGATACAAGTCTCGATCCTATCAAACAATTAACTCAAATAATCTTAAATCCATATTTCTTTTTAATGGTTGCTTTTTTCATAGCTAGCGGAGTTATTTTTTGGTCACGGCACTATAAGGGACTTCCCACAATAAATCCAGAAACATTAAAGAAAGCCTTGCTTCTGGGAGCCCTTGGATTTCTTATCGCGATTGGGTTAGGAATAGGGTTTGTATTAATCCTACCTGGAGGTTCGACTTTTTTAGGGAGCATAAGTTCAAACAAGCTGGTGGCATATCTTCTCGGATCCGGTGTTTTCAGTCTCAATGCAATATCGCCATTTTTAATGGAGATAGTTGTAGGGTATATTGCTTGGTCAGCTTTTCTGACTTGGTTGATTACGGGACTTATTCTAGGAATTTTGGCTAAAAGATGGAGAACAGGGATTTATAGCGGATTGGTTACGGCTTTACTCGTCTGGCTTCTTGTAGTTATTGGTACAAGGCTGTTCATCAGAACTGCTGCCACTACTCCCCCAATTGTATACGCGGGTTTTAGTCTATTCATGCTGGTAAATGCGGGCATTGCATTCTTTGTCACTGGTATTGGTTCTACACTCGGGTCTGTTCTTTATGCGCACGTATCTGGCGATAAGGCTGCCATTCAAGAATTAGAAGAAATCTAACTTAGCGAGTTCCTCGCTTTTAATCCTTTTTTTTAATTATTAAGGTGTTTCATTTTCAACTACTTTTGAAAGTAGGTCAATCACTAATCTCTAAAAATGCCTTCGGGGACTTCTTTATTCTGAATCATTAAATTGAAATAATTGATGCAATTTATAGGAACTTTTTCTCCTATTTCGGTTAATGCGCGTTCTTGTTCTCCATTTTTGAAATTTATAAAGACAGCAATCTTATTAGGTTGTTCTGGTTCTGAAATAAGTTGTGCCTCAACGTTTGAAACATAATTCAGGTCCCACTTATTAGTTCTTATATGAGCAATTTTATATTTCGTCGCTTGCCGTTCTATAAGCCCTAACGCTGGTTGGATGATTAATAATTCCACTTTCAGCACAAAAGGCAACCCACTCAGGGTAACTGCTATTCCTAGAAGCAGGATTAAGATTCCAACGAGTAGGTCAAACATAATAGCTATAAAAATACTAATGAAGCAGGTGATAAGTCCCGAAAGAATCAAAATGGCTCCTTTAACGCCCATCGATCTCGGGAACTCTACCTCCAAGGTAGCAAAGTCTTGATGGCTAATTGTAAGTTTCATCGGCAATCAAATCTCACTAGTGGTTAGTTATAAAAAGTTCCAGGAGTCACATGTTCTCCCTTGAGAAAAAGATTGGCGTATTTCGCACAATTTTCAGGCGCTTTTGGGTACCTATGATCTAGAGCATCAATTACTTCTCCATTTTTCAACTTCATAACAAGAACTCCAAAATAAATAACCTGTCTATGGCCAGAATACGTTCTAGAGTAACTTTCAGCGTCTGATTGGTCTCCAGGGATCATTTGATCTGCTACTTCTGCGCCCAATCCAAGAGCTACCGTATTAGGATCTATCGTTCGTGCCCAAGCTGAATGTTCTTCACCCTTGAATTCTAAAACGCGATCTATTCCCCATTGATCTCGAACCAGAGTGAATAATCCTGCTACTCGCGTTTTGCGTATAATCATCCCCTCAAGCTTATCAATAACTAAACTTCTTCGATGCCCGTAGAGAAAATATCCAATAAGACAGATTATAGCACCTAAAATATAAATAGGTAAAGCTATACCGTAAGTAATGTGCGACCATATGCCAATACAAATTATTGTAATTCCAATAGCTACGAATCCAATTAATCCTACCATCCTATTTGCGAGATAGGCTTCAACTTTGGCTAGATTTTCATTGATTATTCTAAATCTCATTCCTTGTGGCATTTTTCAATTTCACCTCACCCTAACTTAATTTTTATTATTCTATTAGTTTTAGATTTGCAATGTCACTGTATATAAAATTAATGGATTTGGATTTTAGGAAAATAACTCAAGGATTATAGCTGCGATGCCAAAAAAGTCTATAGTATCTAGTTCGTCGATCTCTCTGGCGGTTCCCTCGAAATATAAAATGGGTTTTCCTATGCGATTTAGAATCTGGCGTCGTTCCTTCAAGAACTCATATACAAGTACATTTTTGGAAGTGTAAATTTTATTTTCTTTTAGATAGCCTTGTTCTTCGCCCTCATTCAGAGTAATAACGCCATCATCTCGGAGTATCAAAAGTGGGTAACCAGTATCAGATTTTGCCACATTTCCATCTAGATAGCCCCACAATTTTTTCTTTCTATTCAAATATTGCTTCCCATCAATATAACCTTCTATTTTTCGCTCTTTATTTAAACATTCTATCATTTCATATCCCTTATTACATTTAAACATTAATCTAAATTTTAAACATAAAAAATAGTAAGGTAGTATGTAGAATCAACAAAACGTTTATAAAGACTTTTGTTGGATCTACATAGTAAGAACAAAAAAAAAGGAAAGTTATTACCATGCGAACAAAAAAATTAATGCCAATTTTGATAGCTGTTTTTCTAGCGATTACTTTTATGATTCCTTGCAATGCAATCAATGGGAAACCGAGTCACGCCTTGGAACAGGGAGATGTTTCAGAGTGGTGGCGCTACGACGAAGGAGTAGTCTATAATCTCGACTGGACCGGATATAACTTGACGATGTGGTGGCAAATTTGGATCAATAATGAAACCGCAGCAACACCGTGGGCGAATGCGACAAAGGCAGTATGCATCATGTATATCACGTTTCCACATGATATTGATGATGACTGGTGGTTTGCAATTAAAGTTTGGTTTCAGATCAGCGATTATATTAATATCGATATCGGTGAATTTGATCATGATATTATTTGGGAAGAAGACAATCGGAGTCTGGCTTTAGCCACTGAGGGTGAAAAGTTAATCCTGATGGCTGGATATAATGAGACTGGTGCTCCCGCCGACCCTTTCACCCGTTGGTGGGCAGTGAAAACACCTACAAATAGCAGCAGCGTTGATCCGGCAGACCTAATCTTAATGTTAGAAGCAATAAGTTTTGAGTACGTTAGATTTCCGTGGTTTGATATCTTTGTAATTCTTTTCCCAATAGAGTTAATTCTAATAGGTGGATTAACGACGGTCCATTTTTACAAGAACCGTGCCAAATCGAAAAAAATATCTAAACAGAAGGTTAAATGAAAAATGAGTGAAGATATTGAAATTTCAGAAGAAAGTTTAAGGAGAATAGCAGAGCAGAAAGTTTCTTTTCGGTATTCTGTTAAAATACACACCATTAGTTACATTTTGATAAATATCGTACTGATAGCATACAATGCGATTTCTACACCGAATATATCTTTGCTTTCGAACTGGTGGGCAATCTATCCAGCGTTAGGTTGGCTAGTAGGTCTGGTGATTCATGCAAGTGCTTACGGTCTTTATGTACGAGGGACAAATGATGCCACGAGTGGAATCGTGATTCATCTAGTAGCCTATAGTTTTACAATATTGTTTTTGGTTGTTATTGATTTAATATCAAACGCGATATTGGATTGGGCGTTTTATCCTGCAATGTTCTGGGCTCTTGGTATAATTGGACATCTCATTGTTTCATTATGGGTTACTAGGGAAAAGTCACCTGAAGTCAAAGAAGTCAAACAAAAGATATCAAGAATGGATCGAGCTATCGAGAAAGAAATGAAAAAAATGAGAGAAAAAACGAAAAACAAATAGGATGCTCAATAAGCGATGTGGCTAGGAAAATTTTTAGATCTCAAAGAAGATATTCCACAGAAAATCAAAAATAAACTATCCAAACACTTAGTACGTAAAAAATTAACACCGCTAGAGTTCACTATTCTTGAGAATATCTTTAATTCAAAGAGAGTTTCAGGTTATGATCTCATTCATAACTTGAATGAACATTTTGCAGGGACGTGGAAAGCTCGTTCTGGAACGATCTACCCCATTTTATCTAAGCTTAAGCGAAAAGGTCTCCTAGATTCGGTAGCGAAAAAGAGTCCTCTTGGCCCACAAGTGAAACTCTATTATTTAACAGAAGCGGGCGAAGAGATATTAAAGACCAAGGTAAATAAGAACTTTTTAGACCAGCTAAAATTTATAAAGAATTTCTTAATTGAATTATCTTCCATTTATATTCGATCATTTCCAGAAGAACAACGAGAAGCAGTAACTACTAAAGTACGAAATTCTGTTAGAAATACTTTGGATACTGTGATAAATGCTATTCCTTTGAATATAATCCTTGAAAAACGGTGTCCTAGGTGTGATATGGAGATACTCCGAGATGATTCGAGATATTGCTCGAATTGCGGAGCAGACCTTAGAGATTCCAATCAATAACTCAATAACGTGACTCTAGGAGATGCATTAATTTTCATCTTTTTTTTTGAATTATGATTTACTCATTATTTTAAGATGGTAAAAAATGAAAATTCTCTACGTTAATCCTCCAAAAATTGAATCTGGACTAGATGCAATTACAAAATCAGCACCATTAAGTCTTATTACCATTGCAGCGATGGTTCCGGAACATGGTGCCAAAGTTATTGATTTCAAAGTAGATAAAATTGGAAAAAAACAATTTAGAAGTGAATTAAATAGGCATGATGTAGTAGCAATTACAAGTATGACCCCTCAGATTAAGGGCGCGTTAAAAATAGCCGCTATGGCGAAGGCCCAGGGCTGTACCACAATCATGGGGGGATATCATCCGACGTTGGCACCTGAATACGTGGCACAACAACCTGCAGTAGATTACACCGTGAGAGGTGAAGGCGAATATACCTTTCGAGAATTAATTGATTTCATTGAGGGTAATAAAGAGAATCGCGTATTAAAAGAGATTGCGGGTGTATCATATAAAAACAGTGATAATGTCGTAGTTCACAACCAAGATCGGCGATTAGAATGTAATTTAGATAATTTTCCATTGCCCCGCCGGGATTTATTGCGTGGGAAAACCTATATCCATTTTGGGGCATTGTCAGATGGGATGGAAACTTCACGTGGGTGTCCTTATTCATGCAAGTTTTGTTGTATAACTAAGATGTGGAAGGATCCAGATGGTAAAATTCAATATAGAAGTAAAAGTATAAAGAGGATTATGCAAGAACTCTACGATATCGATAAGAAAAAAGATTTTGTTTTCTTTAAAGATGATAATTTCACATTAAACCCCAAACGGACAAAGAAAATATTAGAGACAATTATTGAGTCTGGGATTACTCGAAAGTTTGGTTTAGGGTGCCAATCCAGAGTAGATACTATCTACCGTAATCCATGGTTAGTTAAACTATTTGCCAAAGCGCGTTTTAGACAAATTTTCCTTGGAATTGAAACCTTTCATCAACAAAGTCTAGATGCTATGAATAAAAAGACGACCACTCCGGTCATGAGCCAGAAAGTGGTGCAAATGCTTCAAGATCATGGAATCAGTATTCATGGTGGTGTCATCGTAGGTTATCCTGGCGAAACGAAGTCAATGGTGCGTCAAACAATTTGTTTTGTTAAATCATTAAAGATTTCTCTTGTTCAATTCACACCAATCACAGCCTTTCCTGGTACCCTATTTTATGAGGAGATGAAAGCAAAGGGCATGATAACGAGTTATAATTACAGGGATTATGATTTGTTTCGTCCTATGATGCGTACAGAGCAGTTGAGTGCGCAAGAGATTGATAAGTTGGTCAAGGAAGCCTATGCAGCGTATTATATGATGGGTGGTGATTATTTAAAGCAAGTAGCAATGCGTTATCTAAATCCGTTCTCTAAATTTCGATGGTTGCTAAAAAGGATTCCCAAAGTTATAAAGACTTTCCTTATAGGAGGAGGTATGATGCTGCATGAACAGGGTGTATCAGAAGATATGATTTCTGACGAATTAAAGAATATGACTTTAAAAAAAATTGTAGCAGCAAAGCGAATGAAGCAAGAAATCCCGCAAATAGCCCCACCGATAGTGGCAATCTAAGTCGGGAAGAACGAGAATCGTGAGAGGATAATCCAGAGCTCCTTCTATTATAAAATCCCCTCTTGATTTAAGTCAAATAATATATTAAAATAAGAAGTTACCAATGATTAGATCCATTTAAAATGGGATCCTCGTCAGAATAGACTTCAGCCTTTTCTTTTTTTGATTTTAATTCAATTTCCCATTTATTATCAGAACCCAACACAACATCGAAACCTAATTTTTTAATGGAATTAATAATATCTTTTTTATGAAGGCATTTGGGGAAGGGTTCTTCTTTTAATATACAAGAGGCAATATGGATTTTCTTCACATTGGTTTCTGCCTTTAAAGTTCTTAAGAGACGGAAAATGCGTCGCCCAGGACAACCCCCACAGGAAAAAAAGCCAACTAATCGGGTATTAGGATTGTAATTACTGAAGGTATGCTTTCGCTCCTGGAAAGAGGTGAGACATGAGGTTCCTGGGCAGGATTCTTGGGTTCTTTCACATCGAACTATTGCAATATCCAGAGGTTCTGATTTTTCAGCCAACTTAAATCATCATCCATTGAATTTATTTATCATTACATATTGATCAAATTAAGTTAAAATATTTTAGGCGAATATGTCCCTAATTAATTAAGTTTCGATTGGCAGGAATTTTTATGGCGCGTCCGCTTTGGTTTGTAGAATTACTCAAAAAAGCTTTTCCACGCCGGTTTCTGATCGCGAAACTTACTAAAGCTCCAATTATTGGGAAGTTTTTAGTAAGACTTCTAGATAAACTAATATTCGAAGGATCAGATATTATCTATCTGCCGATTGATCAGGTAATTACACAAAGCGGTGAGGTGGTCTTACCATCACAAATTGTGGAGCATTTTATTAAAAGCGCAAATTATCATTGGATTATGAATTTTTGCCTATGCCGTGCTTCCGCAAAATGTAAGGAGTATCCCATTGAATTGGGATGTTTATTTCTTGGAGAGGCCGCAATGGGGATCAATCCCCAACTTGGGCATCGAGCAACCAAAGAAGAAGCATTAGAACATGTTAGACGTTGCCGAGAGGCTGGGCTAGTCCATCTGATTGGGAGGGACAAGTTAGATACGGCTTGGCTTAATGTAGGTCCAAATAATAAACTCCTTACTATCTGTAATTGCTGTAATTGCTGTTGTCTTTGGCGTATACTGCCCAATCTCGCATCGAAGCTTGGAGATTTAGTCAAAAGAATACCGAGTGTTAAAGTTAGGGTTACTGACCGTTGTGTGGGCTGTGGAACCTGTACCAAAGATACATGTTTTGTGGAGGCAATCCAGTTAGTTGATAAAAAGGCAGTGATAGGGGATACCTGTAGGGGGTGCGGTCGATGTGTAAACGTCTGCCCACAACAAGCCATAGAGCTCTCTATTGGTGATGACCAGTATGTACAAAAGTCGATCGAGCGAATTTCTGCTCAAGTAGATCTCTCCTAAATTTTTAATTGGTTATGATCTTTTGAAATAAAAGATATAAAGTATGAAGGAGTTTTACATTGAGGAGATATTATGATTAATGCTATTTTTATCATCAGCGCCTCGGGCGGTTGCGTGTTCTATCACGAATATAAAAAGTTAGGCGGCGGTCTCGACCACGATTTAGTGAGTGGATTTTTAATTGCCTTACAAAATTTCGCAAGGGAAACTTTTGGAGAAGCTCAAGAACCACAGAAACTAGATTTGGCAGGAGATCTACGATTAGTTTATTCTTTGAATAAGGAAACCCATCTTTTAGGCGCTTGCGTTGCGGATGCGGTCGATCATCCAAAATTAGTGCAAAAACTCATTGATAAGATACTTATGGAATTTGTTAAATTATTCAAACATAAATTAGATAAATCCTATGAAATATCACAGTTCTCCGAATTTGAGGTATATGTAGATCGACTCATTAAATCGAAAATAACAAAAAGAGGCCCTCCATCATTTTTTTTAGGGATTCTATTAACAACCCTTCTAATTCCAGCATATTTAATCCCTTTATTATATTTAATGATTAAAATTGATCCCAATTTCATTGATAATCAACTACTCCTAACCACTTTTCTCTTTGTGCTTGGTGGATTGCCCCAAATTTTAGCAGGATATATAGCTGGAAATAAAAAGTTAGGTTTCATTTCTGCGATAATTATATCGGTAATCATAATACCCGGAGTAATATTATTCCTTTTTGTAAATCTATTTATTTCATCAGGGTACAATATTGGTGCACAGGGTACATTACTATATTTGACGTTCATGCCATTAATTCTTCCAGAGAACATAGCCCTCGCCTGGTTTGGTGGTTATCGACGTGAAATCAAACACTTGAACCCTTTACAAAAAGATTAATTCCTCTTTTTTTTAGAAATTTTTATACTCATTTAAATTAATAGTAAGATTATGCCAGTTGACTGTTCAGATTGCGTAAGGAAAACCAGTAGTCGGAAGGGGATGGACTGCCCCGTGAATGAAAAATATAGGGAGAACCATGAGATATGTGATTTTAAGGTAACTCAGGAGGATATAGATGATAAATTAAATAAAGCCAAAAAGATGTTCTGTCCGAAGCATGGTTGGCAGCGGGGATGGAAAACTTCACGTCCAGTTGCTGGGAGCAGCGCACCTCAATATTGGTTTTGCCCTGTAAAGGGCTGTAGAACCCGACACCGTGGAAGATAGACTAATTTTTGTTTTAATATTCTTTTTGTATGGTTTCAGAGTATTTTTAAATCGTTAAATAATGTTATCAGAAATCGATCGATTTTTTGATAGGCAGGTGAAGTTATTGAAATATTTAATAGTGATTCTCCCTGAAGATTCATACGAGCGATGTTTTTATCGAGCGGGATAACTCCAAGGAGTGGTATGTGAAGATCTTCCGCCAGATTTTGTAATTTTCCTTGCGATTGTTCGTCTGGGAACATATTTCCTACAAGGATGAATTTTTCTATAGGATTGTGTAATTCTCGAGCGAGTTCAACGATCCGTTCCACGGTCTGAAACCCCATCAGGGAAGGATCAGTTAGGAGAAAAGTGAGATTAATTGGCCGTTTCGTGCTACGGGAAATGTGTTCCAGTCCTGCATCCATATCCAATATGACTAAGTCATAATAGCTTTTCAGATTCTCCAATAAATAGGTAAGAACATCGTTAATCATACAATAGCAACCTCTCCCAGAAGTATAGCCCATGGCAAGAAAATGAAACCAAGGATCTTCAACCAAAGCCTCATCCCAGAGCCGAAATTCTAATAACGCGCCAGCATCATAATACTCTGATTTTTTCTTAATTTCATGCCTAATTCTATCAATAATTTGTCCAACAGTAATAAAAGTAGAGATTCCTAAGATATCTGCTAAATTACTTGCCGGGTCAGCATCGATGATCAATATTTTTTTCTTAGACTGATTTAAAAGTGATTTAATCAGGAGTCCTGTAAAGGTTGTTTTTCCAACTCCACCTTTTCCTGTAATAGCTATTGTAATTGGTTCAATTGGCATCTTTTGATCCAATCCAGTTCAATTAATTAGAGAAGCGGAAGGGTAATAGCACCTTTTGGTAAAATAAGCACTTCAGGATTCTTAATCTCGATGCGTTTGATAGCGGATTCAAGGCGCGGGGCATATTCTAAACCCATCTGTTCTACCTCAGTTTGAGATAAACCATCAGTAACAACAATAATTCGACGTTTTTTCACTTTAGAAAAGAGGTAGAGTATGCAGCTTTCACCGGGTAATTGGCCTTTCTCGATATATTCAAAAAGAAGCTCTGAAGATGGATTTTGCAGAAGCATAGTTTGGAAAATAGGACTGTTGGAGATACCTTGGTCACAAGAAGCTAAGAGGATAATTACACCGTCTTCTTTAACTGCAAGGTGTGAGGCAAACAACGCTTTCGTGGCCTTTCCAAACGTAGCATTTCGAGGAAACGAATTAGCGATGACAACATCGGCTAACTTCGGGATTTTAACACCATAAATTTCCTTTGAGAATGAAACGCCGAGATGATGTGCCTTAATAGGATCCCCAGCAACTATTCTGATAATCTCATTCTTTGAGTTTAAGATAGTGTTGATTATAAGATCTAATCCTAATAATTTGGCAGCTTCTTCCATATCTTCGCGTATGGTATTCCCTTCTAATTTTCCGAACTCTGCCTCGAATGTACCAACCAGACAATGATTTTGATTGATGGTTTCCTGTCCTGCAACTCCAGGGATGATGATACCACTCCCTCCGGTGAATCCTGCGAGTTCATGAGGTAAAATAGACCCTAAACCAATTTTTAAATCGGCTTTAACAACCTCAGAGTTTACAAATACTTCTGTACCAAACGAAGTTTCTCCAAGATATGTTAGATTTTGGTGGGGATTGTGATCAAGTACACTGACTCTGGAGAGCACTTCAGAACCAAATTTTTCTTTCAATTCACTTTTAGTTAAAGTCGGATGTAAACCTCGCCCAATTATAATTTTAATGTGCTGATCTGGAACACCAGAAGCATTTAAAATATCTAGGAGAGGAGGAATGATTAAATTTGTAGGGGTGGGCCGTGATTTATCATCTGAAATGATAACGACATTTTTTATGTTTTGAGTTAAAGTATTAAAATCAGAAATTCCAATTAAATTATTAAATACATCGGAAAGTATCTGGTTTGGTGAAGCAGAAACTTCTGAATCATGAGGTGCAAACTGTCCGAGTAATTTCCAAGACTTGGGTATTTTAATCGTTAAATTTTTGTCACCATAAGTACTTTTAATTGCTTTTGTCACAGTTTACACCTAAAAAATCACTGCTTTCGCATTTTTCAATTGATATTTTTATAAAAATGAATAAAAACGTTTTGATTTCCTCTGCCAATTTAATTATTTAACTATCAACCATTACATTCTGAAAATTACATCATATACCAGAAAAGAATGCAGAATTTATTTAAGGGACCTATAATTATGTAAAAATCATGATGTTATTTAAGATAAGTACAATTTCCACAATAATTCTCAATGTATTATTAATTCCAATGTATATAATTTTATATTGGATGGAAGATACCATTGATCCAATTTATTCTACTCTGATTGATGCTGTCTTTTATATCATGAGTTATGCAGCAGTGATTTCGCTCGTCTTTTTTATGTGTCTCGTAGCTGTACGGATTCGGAGTGGCTTCAAAGGAACGCGGCTTATGATAGGAAATAGGCATCTACATGAAGGGACGATAGGAATTGTATTTGTTATTATTGGGGTAGTTTGGAATATTTGGCATTATTATGACGAAGCCTTCCAATTTGGTTTTGGATATACTGTAGGATGGTATCTCGCAATTGGAGGGTTGCTCTGGATAATTCTGGGTGCAATTTTAATTGGGAGAGATTGGGAAGACATTAAAAATGGTCGATTCTTTAATAAAGAAGAAGAATAGAATAATCAAAAAGCTTTTTACCTAAAAATGTGAGCCTAAACGCTCGATTTGGAAATAAAATTAGCAAAAAATTTCATTTTATTAATCAAGAGATGGTTTTGAAAATCTTCAGATAAATAAAAAGAATTAAAAGCAATCAATCACATTAGAAATTAAAAATCCATTTAAGCAAAGAGGATTTAACTATGCCTACTGAGCAAGAATTGAAGAACGAGATGTTTAAGTTAAAGGAAATTCTTCAGAAAAAAGAGAAAGAGGTAAATGATGTAAAAGCACAGATAGCAGAAATTGAGAAACAATTAGGAATAGGCAAGCCTGCGTTAGCAGCACCAATTCCAACCATAAGTGAAGCACCTGCTACTGTTAACCTGAAAACTGAGACGGCATCTGCAAGTACAACATCTACTGGAGGAATAAGAAGACCAAAATCGATTCAGCAGAGAATACCGGCCTCCGGGACATCGCAACTCCACGCACGAGAGACACAGTATGAGTGTCCGAATTGTGGAAGCCATTATAATGCCGAGGTTGAGGATAAATCGAGAATTCTCTACGTTGTCGGCGCTGGAACACGAATTTATGCGAAAAAACACCGTTGTATGAATTGTGGAAACGAATGGTCCTAACTAGATGATCCTTTTTGGAAAAAGAAAAATTAGAGGAAAAACTAAAACAAGATCAGCAGATCCCAGCTTTACCGAATTGCATTGCCTATCTTGTGATTGTTATATCAGTGACAATCTTTCTTTTTTATATCTCTGAGTATTTTTGGCTACGAGTATATACGACACAGGGAGCATCAGCAGCCCTTAATTTATTTGGTTTTAATAGTTCTGTTTCTTCACTTACATCGACAGGGCAAGTCTTTATATCGGTACCAGGTCATACCTTTGAAGTTATTAAAATTTGCTCAGGAATTGAAGCCATCGCGCTCATTTCAGGCTTAATATTAGCAACTCGAACGTCCTGGACCCGTAAAATGCTGGGAACGTTATTCATTACCTTCGGAATTTTTGGAGCAAATATCCTTAGAATTGTGACAACGGTTGTATTGGCTACACAGGGCTACGAGCCGTATATATACCACGAAGTGGTATCTGCTATTTTTACCATTATTTTCATAATAGTCTTTATATTAATGATTCAAGCTTGGATCATTCCAAATTTTATTGATTCATTAATTAACGTGTTGGTAGGAATCGTTCGGGCCATTAAGGGGACGAAATAGCTACTGAATCTTTTTTTTCACTCCAATTAGGAGCCCAGTAATGAAACTGATGAGAAAAATCAATTTTAATGTATAAAGGTCAGCAGATATCGAATAGTCTGGAATGAAGGTCATTGAAGAAGAAGTTAGAATAATGATGGAAAAAGATAAAGAGAGAGCCATTATTATAAACCCTATTATTACAGGATAGAGTAAGCTACCCAAATTATTTTCGAGGGTTTTTCCCCAACCTTTGTTTGGTGAAGACCAGTTAGATATAAGCTCATTAAAGAGAAGAACTAAGCTGACTATTAAAAATCCCATTAAGATAAAGGGAACGATGGAAGGAGAAAAGCTATCCAGTAAGAGAGTACCGGTAATCAGATAGTAAAAATTTTCAACAAAAATAAATCCTGTAAAAAGTAAGATTCCGATGATAATTGTAATTTTAAGCAAGAATTTTTGTTGAATTTTATCAGTGTTCATAAGATATTTTCGGAAAATAGAAATAATGCCAATTCCAAGCAAAAATGAAATGATGAAAAGTGGTATCACCTCATTAAAAGCGGTTGAATAGAAGGGAATTATTGCTTCAGGGATTCCGCTACTAAACCCAGGTGAATTGTGAAGACCCAAGGAGAATGAAATAAGTCCCCAGAGATAGAATGGCATGATTATGAAGAGGACTCCAATTAAAATGTGGGCAATTCGGGATTTATTGACATTTAATAAATATTTCTGGGCTAATTTATAAAATAGGCTCCCTATTAAGAATGCCGGAAAGTACCAAAAGGCAACAGAAGTAAAGGTGTAAAAAATATTAAAGGAAATGTTAGTGTCATTAGTTAACAATGGGATAGGAATTAAATTGGTGATGATGCTTATGATAAGAATTAAAATGACGTTTACCGATATGTATAAGAAAATTGCAAATAATTCCCCCACCCATACGCGCGTGTTCATTTTATATCTAGGCATGAAGCGTCCTCCAATCCGTTTAAAAAACCAAATTATGGGAATTATTACTCCGACAAGGATATATACAAGTAACAGGCTCGGTAAAAATCCTGCGATGTCTAATTTATAAAAAATAATACCAATTTCGTTTGAAATGGTTGCAATGTAGAGGGTATGCATTAAAAAGAGCCAGAAATATAGAAAGATATCATGATATAAAACACTCATTAAACCGTTGCATTGAGGACAATTTGGGATTTCAGTTTGTTTAGAAAGTCGTCGAATTGCTGAGAGGATTATTAACAATAATCCGAGAAAGGGAATAAATAAGAGAAGTCCCGCAAGCGAATAAGAAAATAATAGGTCAATCCCTTCATCAATACTGGGAGCAATAATTAGAAAAATTCCGAAATAATAGAAAAAAGAAATAAGCATGTAGCCAAGAAACGTGAACTGAGTGAGTCTTGAATTTTGGTAGCCGGAGTGGCGTGGGCATAAATATGTTCCGCACGCTTTACATTGAGTCCAGTATGCGAAGAAGGATATATTTCGCAAGTGATACGTTCCACATTGATGACAGGAACGTTCTTCCGAGGATGTCATGATATTTCAACAAAGATTTTTAACAAATATAAAGACTTTTCAAACTATATTTATTTAATTCTATTAGAGAGGGAATAATGGTATTAGATTCTTTTAAATTCTATATGAGATTTTGTAAGGAAAAAATAAGTAAGTTTTTTTAAAGCTCGGTGATAAAAAATAGCTAATGATTACATGAGGTTTCATGCATTTCATCTGTAGTCATTAAGTATAACATGGGATTATAAAATGAAAGAGGATAAAAATGGAAGAGTCCCCTCATTTAAAGATATTTGGACACATGTACCTACACCAAAGCGATATGATGATTTAAATACAGTATCGGACTGGATAAAAGGCATCATTGATAAAGTAGATGGAAAAGAAAGAAGAATTCTAATTGTTGATGATGAACAAGATGTTTTAAATTCGTTAAGACAAATCTTAGAACACGAAGGCTATCAAGTTGATATTGCTACAAATGGAATTGAAGCATTAGACAAACTTAGTAGAAAAAATTTTAGTATCGTTCTATCGGACATAAGAATGCCCGCTATGGATGGAATAGAGTTGAGTGAAGCATGTAAGAACCACCCACAATTAAATCGGATTCCAATAATATTATTTTCCGGATATTATGATAGTTTTGAGTCCTGTGCAGATTATTTTTTAGCAAAACCAATAGAATCCCAAAGTTTACTCAAAGTAATCAAAAAAATTTTCAAAAAATATCAAATATCAAAAGAAATGCAAAAAATTGGAGAAACAAGAAAAAAAGCCAAGCATTTCCAAGTAATTTTAATAGAGGATCTAACCCGTCTACCTAAATTGCAGAAAATTTTAGACTTTATATGGGTATTTCAACCAACGAAAATTCCATTATTTAAAATATCATATAAATTGAATTTATCAATTGATAAAATTCGAGAATTATTGATGATTATTGAAAAGCAAGATACTATCTTGATTGTTGAGGAGTCCCCTCTTTTACGGACTCTACTTCAATCTGAACTTACATTTATGGGTGGAAATCCTAGCAGAATTTTTGATAATCTAGAACATGTACAAAGAGTTTTTGGAAATTAGCTTGATTAGGTATTTTAATTTTTCAAACAAGTATTATTAAAGTAATTTGTAGTATGTTAGTAAATTGAATAAACATAAAATTGTAATTGATGAATTTTAAGAAAAATAATAGGAGTACTTTTAAGATGGAGGGCAAAACACTAGATAGGCGAACGGAGGAAGCACTCCGAGAGAGCGAGAAAAAATATCGAACTCTCGTCCAATCTATTAACGATCTCATTTTCGTTCTTGATGAAAATAATTGTTTTTCAGAATACTATCCTTCTAAAGATATATCGCTTTTTGTAACACCAGAGAAGTTCTATGGTAAAAATATAAAAGGATTAGTACCCTTAGAAATTACCTATCGCTACATGGAATTTTCTAAGAGGGTGAGGGAGACTGGGAAAAGTGAGATGTTTGAGTACCCTCTTGAGTTCGACCATGAAGAACGGTGGTTTTCAGCAAATCTGAATTTACATGAAGATGGAAAAAGTATTGTAGCAGTTATAAGAGATGTCACCGAGCGTAAGCAAGCAGAATACCACTTGAATCAAAGTAAAGTTATTACCGATAACCTAAAGGACGCACTAATTCTGTTTGACATTGATGGAACAGTCTCATTTATAAATCCGGCTTATACAAAGCTCACCGGATATAAAAGCGGGGAAATAATAGGAAGAAATGGGGCTGAAGTTGCGAAAATGACCGTAGTAGAGCACGAATTAGAAGAAATTTTAGAGATTTTTAAAAATGCACTAAATGGAAAAGATTTATTACCAATATCAACCTATTTAAAGCATACAGATGGGAGAGAAATACCAATAGAGTTTTCAACATCTTATGTCAGGGATGAAAAAGGTAAAATTATTCGAATAGTCGCAGTCATTACTGATACCACCGATCGTAAGCAGGCGGAGGAGGCGCTTCGGGAGAGTGAGGAACAATATCGTATATTAGTAGAGACAATGAACGAGGGGCTGTCAGCAATAAATGCAAAGGGAGAATATTTTTTCGTAAACAATAGCCTCTGTGAAATGTTGGGATATTCACGAAGTGAGATGATTGGCAAGCCTTGGCAATTCTTTTTCGATAAGGAAAATAGGGAAATTGTTAAAAACCAATTATCTAGGCGAAAGAAAGGTGAGAAAAGCGCCTACGAAGCTGCATGGATAAAGAAAGATGGGCATCGAGTCTTCACTATTATATCAGGACAGGCAATATATGGAGGAGATGGGAACTATAATGGTGCATTTGCAGTGATTACTGATATTACTGAGCGGAAGCGGGCAGAGGAAGCGGTGCGAGAGAGTGAAGAGAAGTATCGTAGTTTGGTAGAGAACATAAATGAAGTCATTTATACTGTTGATCAGAATGGATTAGTGTCCTATGTCAGCCCTACCATAGAATCATTGATCGGATATAGCCCGTCAGAACTCATGGAGCGCCCTATCACTGAGTTCGTCTACCAGGAAGATTTATCACATATGATGCGGAATGTTCAGATCATCCTTTCGGGGTATAAGGCCTCAAATGAATATCGGATTTTGACTAAATCTGGTGTAATACGGTGGGTGCGTACTTCTAGCAGCCCCATTTTTAGGGGAGATCAGGTCATTGGATTGCATGGGGTACTGATGGACATTACCGAGCGAAAAGAAGCAGAACGACAGTTGAGAGAATCCGAGGAACAATTCAAATTAATCGCAGAACAGTCTTTAATGGGAATTATCATTGTTCAGAACAACTTTATAAAATATATCAATGAGGCTGCCGCAAAATTTATTGAAATTCCCGTTCGGGATATGAAGGATTGGGCACTAAATGACTTTATGAAATTTGTGCATCCAGAAGATATCCCTTTTGTATTAGAACAAGCGAGAAAAAAGCAATCGGGCGACCCGGATGCAGTAACGCATTACAATTATAGATTAATCACAAACTCTGGGAACATGAAGTGGCTTTCCTTATATTCAAAATCGGTTCAGTATAAAGGACAGCTAGCGGATTTGGTAACTTTAATAGATATTACTGATCGGAAGAAGGCCGAGGAAAAACTAGAAGAATCCGAGGAAAAATATAGATTCATAGCTGAAAATATGGAAGATATAATTACTATCCTTGATAAAGACCTTAAAATCATATACGTTAATGAAACGCAGCAGAATATATCAGGATATTCGAGTGAAGAAGTCCTAGGAAAACCCGCGTTTGAATTCATGCATCAAGAGGATATTGAAAAAGCATTAAGTTTCTATCAAGGCGCATTAGAAGTTGGTGTTGGCCGCGGAGAATTACGGATGCGCCGCAAGGATGGGTCCTATACTTGGATAGAGGCAAAAGGAAAAATCATAACTGATGAAAACAATGAGCCAAAAGCTATTATCGTTAATAGAGATATTGAAAAACGGAAAAAATTGGAGCAAGAATTGAAAGAATCTGAGGAAAAATATAGATTTATAACCGAAAATATGGATGATGCGATTACTATCATGGATAAAAACCTAAAAATTGAATTTGTTAACGAGGCACAGCAAAAATTTACAGGTTTTTCTGAGAAAGAAGTAATTGGTAAATCCGTAGCAGTATTTTTATACCCAGAAGATGTTGACCGTGCATTAGAAATGTATCAAGAAGGACTGAAAGCTGGGATAGGGAGTACAGAACTTCGGGTACTTCGTAAGGATGGTTCATATTCCTGGGCAGAAGTAAGAGGAAAAGCTATCATTGATAAAAACAATGAATTAAAATCTATTCTTGTGACCAGGGACATCGATAAGGAGAAAAAATTGAAACAAGAATTGAGAGAATCCGAGGAACAATTCAGAACGATTTCTGAGCAAGCATTGATGGGGATCTGCATCATACAAGATAATTTAATTAAATACGTAAATCAGGAGTATGCAGACATTTTTGGGTATTCCATTGAAGAAATGCTGAATTGGCCACCACTGGAGTTTATGAAGGCAGTTTATCCAGAAGATAAGAAAATGATTATCGATCTAGAACGAAAAAAACACCTTGATGAAGAAGATTCTAGCGTTCATTACTCTTTCCGTGGTATTAAAAAATCTGGGGAAACAGTTTGGCTTGATAATTATTCCACAACGATTATTTATAGGGGAAAAGTAGCCGATTTAGTAATGAGCGCAGATATTACCGAGAAGAAGGAAGCGGAGGAGAACCTAAGAAAATCCGAAAAGCAATATCGGGAAGCGTTTAACAGTGCTGAATTTTATAAGGACCTATTATCGCACGATATTACTAATATTCTTCAAAGTATTATCTTTTCTGCCGAGACCGGGTTATTACTTTTGGATGATAAGGAAAGATTGATAGAAAAATTGAATGACATTAAAGATCAGATTAAAAGAAGTTCTAAATTAATTTCAACCGTCCGAAAATTATCCAAACTTGAAAAAGGGAAAGTTAAATTGCATTCATTAGAAGTCACTCAGATTTTACAAGATGCAGTTATTTTCATTCAGAAAAGTATTCACAAACGAGAGATCAACATACAGGTTGATACAGCCGATGAATTTTATTATATCCAAGGAAATGAATTCTTTCAAGATGTAATAGAAAATATCTTACAAAATGCTGTTAAATATAACCAAAATTCCCTTGTCGAAATTGTAATTCGGATTTCAAGAGAGCAGGAAGCTGGCACCGATTATCTAAAAATGGAATTTATAGATAATGGAATTGGTGTGAAGGATCATAGCAAACAGGCAATATTCGACAGAGGGTATCGAGAAGATCGGAATATAAGTGGGCGTGGATTAGGATTATCACTTGCAATGAAAATAATTACTAGTTATAACGGAAAAGTTTGGGTGGAAGATAGAGTACCAGGAGATCATACAAAAGGAAGCAATTTTGTCGTCTTAGTTCCTGAAGCTATAGTTGAATAACTCTTTTCTTTATTCAAATGAACTTTCAAATGGTTCGAAAGATCTTAATAGAATTTAAATTTCTTAAAAAAATACAATACTAAAAGCATTGGAGAATCCATGAGAAGTGGCGTTATTACCTGAGGATCATGTATTACCAGAAGTATATTATTCTGAAGAAAGAGCTAAACAATATGATCAGAATACGCGGATACGAAAGATTCAGCGAGAAATGACACTTCGAGCTTTAGAAATTCTAGAAGTGCGACCCCCTGCGATATTCCTGGATGTAGGGTGTGGCACAGGCCTTTCAATGCAAGTTTTAAAGGAGAAGGGATTTGAAGGAAAAGGTATAGATATCGCCGAGCCTATGCTCTCTATTGCTCGACAAAAAGGATTAGATGTACGTAAGGCAAATTTCACAATTAAAATACCTTGGGAATCGAATTATTTTGATTATATAATTTCGATTTCAACGCTTCAATGGATTTTTCATGGTTTTAGACCTGAAGTTATTCTAGAAAAAGGAAAGAAAACCGCAGCAGAAATATATCGTGTATTAAAACCAGAAGGGCGGGCCATCATTCAGTTTTATCCAAAAAATAAAGAGCAATTCGAGTTGGCAGGAAGACTTTTTAGAAAAGCAAAATTTCAAGTAATGAAGATAATTGATGATCCGAATATTCCTAAAAGACGGAAAACATTTCTATTGTGTGTAAAATAGAGAAAAAATTTAACCCGTTTCTTTTAAGATCTTCCGTAATTTCCAGATATCAAAGGCGGGGCAGCCTTCAAAGAACATGCCTTTATCCTTATACTTTTCAGCACAATCCCCCACGACAAATACGTGCCCCTTTAATTGTTCGGGAACGGTTGGATTTCGTCCAATAATGAAAGTTAAATCGCCATATTTGTCGATTTCCTTCCGCTTGAGCAGTCCATCCAATCCGACACGAGCCCACGCAAAACACCCAGGTCTACAAGCGCCACCTGCATAGACATGCACATTCGGTGCGATTCCAATTATTTCATTTGATGGTTTTAAAAATTGTTGGGAAACTGAATCCAAGGGTACTCCAACCGTTTTGATTTTCGCGATGTCTATTTCTCCAAGTCCCTGTAATGCAGCTAGGCGAAGATGAGTAATCTCACTTGGTGAGAATCCCATAAGGGTTGTGGCAATTGAATCTACTGCGACAAGGTCTGTTCCAGCGAGACATAGGTTTAAGGTAAGGGGGGTTCCTAGAGTAGGACCCTGCCCCTCTAACGCAAACGTCCCATCAATAAGTGCTAAACGAAGTCTATTTCCAAGGATATGATTGATATCAATAAGTTTCTGGTGGAGATCATCTTTATGACAGAGCTTTTTTTCATCAGAGGGGACAAGACCATGCTGATTTTTCAAAGAAAGTGAAACAGTTGTTTGATTATGAGTTTTCAGCCGAGGGACAGTGATAATACCATCCATCTCCAGGAGTTTTTGCGGTAATTTCACTTTTTGAACAATTATAGCATCTTCTGAATCAACTTCGATATACGATTCTTCGTCAAAATAAAGAATATTCCCTCCAGCTTCTAAAACAGCATTTTTCATCCCAGTAACTTCAAAGCAATGGCGTGATTTAAAAGCAAAAAAAGGAGTGTCTCCAACATAAACTTTTTCCGCACCTACACTATAACACAAGTCAATAAGGGC
>JABXJU010000253.1 GCA_013375405.1 Candidatus Helarchaeota archaeon | reverse complement strand
CCTCTGGCATCATACCGTACCACCTGATAATTAAGGTATTGTCGTTATCCTTCCGCCAGAAATCATGGTGAATATAGTCATTCTCATACTCCCATAGTACGTTGCCATCCCAATCTACCTCAAGTATCATTCCGCTGTAGCCTCCCAGATGTTGCTCTGGTCCTTTATGAGTTTCAGTTCTCCCCAGGTAAAGAAGATTGCCATTGGAAAGGAGGATCCCCTGCTGTCCTGGTGTGTAGGGCATCTTCCAACGATGCACAACTCTTCCTTGCATATCAATCAACCAAACGAAAAAATCTGCCAAGGGAGCAAACAAGGTATAGCCATTGTATGCCCTCGAGGGATTATACCGGGTAACTCCGTATAAACTTTCTTTTGCAAAACTCATCGAACCCATTGAACTCTCCTTTCTTTTTGGGAAAGCTTCCAAGAAGAGAAACATTAATCCGCATTCAGCAAACTACATAGAATTAAATTAACAATTACCCTATAGTAAATCACCTTAAAGTTAGATAACTTCAACCAAATTTGAACTATCTCTTATAAACTTAGACAAAAATTCCTTATTTCTATTGCTCTATTTTTTCATTAATTCATTAATTTTCTTTTGCATAATTTTTAACACTTCCGGATAATCTGAGGCAACATCTTTTGTTTCTCGAGTGTTTTCTTCTAAATTAAATAATTTGGCCTCTAAGCCACTTTTTTCTCCTCTATAACGATTAATATAGTTCCATTTTTTATTTCGGAAACTTACATAATCCCCAAAGGCGGTAACTATTCCTTCGGGGTGAATTACTTCTTCCTTACCCATCATTAAAGGAAGCAAACTATGACCTTCAACCCTTTCCGGCATAGAAATCTTTAGGATATCTAATAACGTAGGCATAAGATCGACTGATTGCACAAATTCCTTAACTCTTGTCCCCCTGAGAGATTTCTCTGGATAGTGAATAATAAGCGGCAATTGTACCTCAGGTTTTATTAAAAGGTTTTGCTGTTTATGGAGTTTACCAAATTCTCCCAGGATGGTTCCATGATCTGAAGTAAATATGACTACCGTATCATTTTCTAATTTTAAAGATTTAATTTTTTCTAATACTGCTCCAATCCATTTATCTACTAAGGTAACCTCCCCAAAATAAAGAGCTTTAATTCGCCTTTGTTCCATAGAGGAAAAATCATTCATAAAAATAGAACTTTCAAAAATAGGCTCTAATCCCTTATAATCAGAATCATACATATCTGCATATTTTTTGGGGGGATCCCAGGGCTCATGAGGATCGAAACAATCGATCCAGAGAAGAAATGGAGTATTTTTTACACTATCCTCAAGCCACTTTGCTGCTCTTAGCATAACTTGCGCAACAAAATATTCTTCTTCTCGCTTCCGCTTGGCTATATTTAACAAATACTGTTCCATTGCTGAACGTTCCCATAGAAGAATAGCACTTTTTAGGAGAGCTCTTCTTGTAGATTCCAGAAATTTAGATTCCGGTATTTGGGCATATTTTGGCATCATTTCTCGTGAACCTGTTCGATAAGGATCTCTTGTTTGCCCACGAATCCACTGCCAAGACCTAAAATAACGATGAAGATTTTGTGTTGGTCTAAAATAATGGGGAACGTCGGTAATAAGGCCTGTTAGTATATTCTGTTTTTCTAGTATTTCCGCTAAAGTTATCTCCTCTTCTGACAAAGGATTCCAACCTATCAATGTGCTTATTGGGTCATCTTTAAATGGTTTTACCTGCCAGCGCGGAAAAAGACGACGCCCGGTAAAGTAAACTTTTCGAGCTGGTATAGTAGGTAAACCTTCTGCATAAGCGTTTTCAAATACGACACTGTTTGAAGCAAACTCATCTATATTAGGAGTGTGAACCTGGCGGTCGCCATAACACTCTAAGACATCGCTTCGAAAAGTATCTGCACATATGATGACTATGTTCATATAATAATTACTTTTAGCTCATCTCTTAACGATGCTTTATAGACAGTAAACTGGTTATCCTTTAAAAGCTCCAAGCGTGAATCCCTTGATAAGATGCTTATGGATAAGAACAGTTAATAAAAACATAGGGATCATGTAAAAAGTTGCTCCAGCGCATATGTTTCCCCATTTGACAATATTTTCCTGAACGAAAAGAGCCAGCCCAACCGGCATGGTAGTTCCTCTGGAAGAAGTGAGCACTGCTGGAAATAGATAATCATTCCAGCTAAGAATAAAAACAAATATTGCTGAGGCGGCCATCCCTGGAGCAACAAGTGGAAGAGCAACCTTCGTCAGCACTTGTAACCAAGAGCAACCATCTATTCTAGCTGCTTCTTCAATATTTTCAGGAAGACCATCAAAAGAGGATTTTAACATCCAAATTGCGAATGGAATATTTATAGCTGTATGAGCTCCTATTACAGCGAAGACCGTATCATAAACCTTAAGCGCATTCATTAAGGAATAAAAAGGAATAGCCAGTGCAATAGGGAAAATCATCTGTGTGAATAAAAGCAACGCAAAGATGTATTTGTCAAAATTTCCTGGAAACTTGAATCTAGAGAAGCTATAAGCAGCTAAGGAGCCTATAACTATACACAGAAATGTGCTTGATGTAGCTATAATCAAACTATTTACCATATACATTGGAAAATAGGATCCCTTTTCAAAAAACAAGCTTATGTAATTTTTTAAGGTTGGTTTAAATAAAAAAAGATGAGCTGATAGTATATCTCTAGGATACTTAAGTGAGTTGATGCCAATCCATATAATGGGAAACAAGATAATAAAAATAAAAACACATAAGATAATTTTTTCCATTATTTTTGCTTTTTTAACTTTTCGAGTCATTTTCCCCCTTCTTATTATCCTCTTCTTCTTAATCCAAATATTCGCGTATAGGATTCGTTATAAATTACAATAAAGACAACCGATACTATAGCAAGTAGAGCTCCATATCCAAGTTCTAAAAAATTGAAGGAAGTCTTATAAATATGAAGGGTAAGAACTTCTGTAGCTTGGCCTGGACCTCCACTGGTAAGCGTCACTAATTTGCCAAAAACCTTGAAAGCCCCCATTGATCTGAAAAGCAAAGCCACGTAGATAGTTGGTTTAAGCAAGGGCAAAGTGATATATCTGAATATTTGCCAACCTGTAGCTCCGTCCATAATAGCTGCTTCATAGGGACTCGTAGGAATAGATTTTAAACCGGCTAATAGTACTAAATATACAAAGGAACTCCACTGCCAGATATCCGCAATTATAACCGATGGCAATGCTAATTGCCTATCAGCTAACCAGCCTTGTGGCGGCAACCCAACAGACTGAAGAAAAACATTAATTATGCCGAACATAGGGTGGTACATTAACCTCCATATTAAGCCTACGGCGATTGGTGCAGTCATCATGGGAAATAGTAATATCGATCTAGCTATAACATTTTCTACTTCTGACACAAGCAGGGCTAGTCCTAAGCCAATGACAAACTCGATGCTCACACTTGTTATCACGAAAATAAACGTTACTTTTACGGAATTCCAAAATTCCGCATCTTTCATAAATCTTCTAAAGTTCTGTAAGTCAAAGACTTGTTCTCCCCAACTTCCGGAATAAAAACTTAGCAAAGTAAGCTTAATAAGAGGATATATAATTAATCCTCCTAATACAACAAGGAGTGGAAGTATCATTAGATATTTCAAGCATTTTTCTTCTTTCATCTTTGCTACCTTGCTATTTATGAATAATGCCCACGTGATTACGTGGGCATTATTCATTTATACTCCACGATCTATTTTTCCATTATCTCGTGAATTTTCCTTGCCATATTACCTATCGCCTCATCTACCGTTATTTTCTCTGTGAGAGCATTTTGGAAATTTATAGCTACTGCATCCACTATTTTAGGCCATTTCATAGTGATAGGTCTCATTTTAATATAAGGTATGGCATCGTAGTAAGCCTTGCAAAATCTCCACTTTCTCTCACCCGTAGCGGCGAGCTGCATAAATACATCTTTCCTAACACATACACCCCCTGCTTCTGCATAGGCCAATTGGGCTTTTTTCGTCAATGTCCATTTTAAGAAATTTAGAGCCGTTTTTTTATGTCTTGCATGCTTTGGTATTATCGCATGCCAGCCTCCCCCTACCATAACATGTTTACCTATATCCTTTTTCATAGGCGGTACAGTAAATTCAACCTTACCTGGTTCAGTAGCGAATTCTGGGTTATCCATATAAGGATACGTAGCGGAAACATTTATTGCTTGAAGAAGCTTTCCAGTGGCTAAGTAGGAAAGAACATCAGATTGGCTGGTGTTACCAATTCCAGGAGGACAATATTTTTTCATCATTAAATCAAATTCTAACGCCTCTCGAGCTTCTTTACTATCCATCGTTATAGTCCAATCTCCAGGAGGATCTGCAAAAATGCCTCCACCGAATGACCAAAGTACCGGCAACCAGAAGTAAGTAGCTTGTACGCGAGCCACGGTAATTATCGAGTACCCATAAAAGGAAGGTGGATTGTGGAGTTTCTCTGCCGCTGTGATTACCTCTTCCCAAGTTTGAGGAGGGGTACCTAACCCAGCATTTTTAAGCTTATCTCCCCGGTAGAAGTAGAGTTGAATATTAGCGTTTACTGGGACTCCGAATAGAATCCCATCAGGGGTACAATAGTTTTCCTCAAAGGACCATCGCCCTGCATAACCGTAATCAAGTATCTCGGGAGGTAGTTCAAAGGTTGGATCAATTTCCTTAACTGGAGTAGCGTATCCCATACCCATAAAAAAGGGAGTCCAGGCCGGATCAAAATGCATTATGTCATATGCATCACTGCCTTCCACTGCAGCTATAATTTCCTTCTCGTAGAGAGTCCTGTGGGGATACTCGCGGACTTCTATCTTATTTCCTGTTTCCTCTTCGTACATTTTCATCAACTTCTTATATGCGGGCAACCATGGAGAGGCGTGTATTGCTAAGACCACGGTCTCCTTCTGGGCCCAAACAGGAACACAAATTGAAAAACTTATTACCACCACTGCTAACCCTACGATTCCTACGATCAATTTACTCACTAGTTCTTTTTTTCTAATGAGTGAATTTAACATTTTCTTCCTCCTTAACTCTCAATCTTGATATGGTTGACATTATTCATTTTTCTGTGGAAAGCTTCTAAAAAGAGAAAACAATCTTTCGCATCTTTCTTTTTTGAAAAGCTCTCCTTCTCCCTAAACTAACGGCCTACCTACTTTTCACCTCCTCCTGGCCTTATTCTTAGCTCTTCCTTTATCAAAGTCTTGCTACATAGAGATATCCTTTTTATCAATAAATAACTTAGTACCCTAAGGGCTCAAGTCGAGAGCGGATTATCTCAGCTTCTGTAGGACTGGGTTTTGCAACCTCCGGTTTGATCTTGCTAATCTCCTCCCACGTTTTCCAGGGACGGTCCAAACCCTGGCTCTTTCTTAAACCCTCATATTCCAAACCATATCTGTAGGCACTAAAGATAAAATTGTTATGTCCCCAATCCGCAGAATAATGCCGGTAAGGATTTACGAATTCCCAGACCATACT
>JABXJU010000252.1 GCA_013375405.1 Candidatus Helarchaeota archaeon | reverse complement strand
TCTTCCGATCTGAGTATATCTATAACCAGTTGTTTTATGTCCAATTTTTCCTTTTCTTCTGTGGGAATGATTATCTTCGACTTATCTTCCTCAGGAGGAGGAGTTGCTGTAGTCTCACCTATTACTTCTGTCATTTGAGTCTCCTAAAAAGCAATATTAACTAGATTTTAAACCTCATTAAGTTTAAATCTTTTTATAATTAGGTGAAATAATATAATTTATGGGAAAAAAAAGATGTCGTTGGTGAAGATTTAAGCAGGTGAGCATATTTGCGTGAAGATGCCTTGGCTGCGCTACATATGGAGGAATTGCCAAAGCAGGTACCGATGTATGATATTCGAATTGATGATTATATCATTCAAACTATTATGAGGACATCAGTAAATGTCGAGACAGAAATTGCTTGCCTTCGGAAGCTTGGGTTTGCAATGATCACTGCTCATCCATTGAACATTGGAAAAACCGAAATATATGATCCAGAAACTAGTAGGAAAGGTTATATTGACGAATGGGGGAGAAAGTATCTTTATCTCAATGGAATTAAATATTACGCGGCAGGAATGCTGCAAGAGTCAGAGCTAGAGGTCAGAGAATGGGATCCGACAATAGAAGCGCGTTATCAAAATATCTTGGAAGTGCTCAATAAAGTAAATGATTTGGCAGTAATTGGGAGAGTGGGAGGAACATTTGAGCGTGCATTACTTTCGATTGGCCCCGCACAATTTTTCAAGAACATTTATGATCGTCCAAAATTCATTCGCCGCTTATTAGAAAGAGTAAATAATTATTGGATAGAAATAGGAAAAAGGGAAATTGATTTAGGTGTAGATGCAATTCTTCTTACGGATGATCTCGCTTATAAAAGCGGTCCATATTTATCACCACGGCACATGGAAAAGTTTATTTGGCCAACTTTTAAAAAACGGCTGAAAGCTTTTAGAAAGGTGCCAGTAATCTTGCATTCCGATGGGAATATAACAACACTCCTCGATTCAATAGTACAGCATGGGATTAATGGAATTCATTCACTCGAACCGACTGCCGGAATGGATATTGGTGAAGTAAAGAAGCAATATGGAGATAAACTTGTTTTACTTGGGAATATAGATTGTGGGGAGCTTCTTACACGTGGTACTGAAACAGAAGTCACACAAACGGTGAAAAAAACAATCGCGCTAGCAGCTCCTGGTGGAGGATATTTCTTAAGCACTTCTAATGGTGTTCATCGTAATGTAAAGGTCGAGAATCTTCTCGCGATGTGTCGAGCAGGTAAAAAATTCGGAAAATACCCACTAAAAATTTAAAATAGGTGGGATTTGGTAGGATTCATTATGAAAACAATCAAAGTTGGACTCATTCAATTTCGAATTGAGCCGGAGTTATCCAGAGAAAAGACCTTAAAACACGTGAGAGAATTACTTGAAGTTGCCTCTAAGGAGGAGCCACATATTGTCTGTCTTCCTGAGAGGTGGAATTATAGGAAAGGGGAAATTAAAGATAATATAGAAGTCTATAATGGTCCAACCATGACTTTTCTGCAAAAAGTTTCTGCAGAATTTGGATTATATATAATAGGGGGTGCAATTTGGGTTAATAAACAAGATATGACCGAAAATTATATTATTTCGGCAATCTATAATCCAAAAGGGGAACTGATTGGGGTCCAGCGAAAATTACATCTATATCTTTATGAGAAATCGTTTTTTATTCCGGGGAAAAAATTAGAAATAATTAATACCGAGTTCGGAAAAATCGGAGTGGCAATCTGTTTTGATATGGTTTTTCCAGAAGTTGCTCGATTTTATGCCTTAAATGGTGTGGATATAATTTTTTCACCGGTGCTGATTCGTGCGGAGGGAATTGAAAATTGGCATATTTACCTTAAAGCTCGCTCATTGGAAAATCGAATGCCTATTTGTGCAACGAATTGTGTGGGGGAATTTAGTGACAGAAATTACCCAGGAAAGAGCTTACTTATTGATTTTGAAAAAGGATACGAAACACCCTCAAAATTGCATGTTCGTCAAGTGCCTCAAAATAAGGAATCTATATTAACTGAAACCATTGATTTGCACACAGCGCGAAAACTCCGAAAAAAAAGATTAGCTGAACGGATAGCAATAGATTCTATATTTCTAGGAAAAATGGCAAAATAAAATATTTAAGTTCCCCATATAATGATAACTTCAGATTTATCTTCTTTCATTTGAACATTGATACAGTAAAAGACATTTATGATTTTCTAGATAATATGGCCATTAAATTGAGGGTAGTTTATTGGAAGACGAAAAAAAAAGTGAAAAAAAAGAAATTTCAAATCAAGTTAAAACCCCTTTAACAGAATCGGGGTTTAATAAGGAAAATATACAAAGAAAGGTAAGATTAAGAGAAACAGAATCCAATGTTATTGCGGATATCGAGAAACCTTCAAAGAAATTACCAAAAAAAGCAAAGAAATTGCGTAAAGGGCCTAAAAAAATCAAAAGTCTCGAAAAGGTGGAAGATGAATTAAGAACGCAAGATCCTATGACATCTGAAGTAAAAGTAGAATTAGGTCAAGGAGTATTGAGATATACAAGAATACAACAATCTTTGGATAAAAAAAATGCAATTATTAATGATTTAGGGAAACAATTAAAAGAAAGTAGAAAAGAAAATCAGAAGTTAAAAACTTCAATTAAAAAGCTGCTGAGTAAAAAAGATTTAGAAATAGAAACTCTTAAAGCATCTAGACAAAATATATTCAATATAGTTGAAACTCTTAGAAAAAAACAAGCATTACTAAAAGAAAATATTATTATAGAGATAAAAGAAGAATTAAAAAATGTTTTAAATCAGAAACTCGATTTTCTTGATAAAATTGAACAGAGTCAACCTGCAATCGAAACGATTGCTGAGCCATTGGCAAATAAAATTCAAGAATTAGAACTACTAATTCAGCAAAAAAATTATGAAATTGATATTTATCTTGATGAAAAAAGAAAGACCAAATATGAAATTACGCGACTACAACGTATTAATGAACGATTAGAAAAAGCCTATAATCGGATTAATAAACAAAATAAAGCACTGCAAGAAGAACTTCAAAGATATCTTGAGGATAATGAGGTTCTAAAAAAGGAATTGGATAGAATTAATGAAGAATTAAGTAAATAAGAAATAATCACTATTTAAGTAAAAAATAAACTAAAGTCCCTAACGGTTATTTTATTTTTACGCCAGTTTTTGCAGATGGTCTATCTAGATTATTTAAATATCAATCGAATTTAAAAAGAAGGAAAAAGAATTAACCTTCAAGACATTTTTGAGTTATTTCGGTCTGCTCCATTGTCGTTCTTAATCTCGGTCTCGAGGAAAGAAATGCCTTCTTCTATTTCAGTTTCCAGTGTTTCTGCAGAATCGATTAATTTTTCCAGTTCAGAATCGTATTTTCGCAGAGAGCCAACAACATCCCACAAATCGTCATTCAGTGTGTTACCTTCTTGCAATATAAAGATTAAGCCCTTCTCAAAGAGCCGAACTAAGGACACTAGGATTTCGAATTCAGGTAACTCCAATTTTTTTGAGAGTTCTCGCAGTGTCATGCCGACAAATTTTCTTTGAGAGAGGGTGTAAAAAATGCGTCCGTCTCTGCTAGCGAAGGGGGGCAGTTTTTTAGCCGAACTTATTTTCTTCAGGAGAGTACCGCCATCAGTCCTGTATTCACCTTCCCAATCTTTTTTAGGTTTCTTCACAGGAGGTTTTATTTTTATTGCTGAGGAGGGAGGAGTAATGATTTCCACTTTCCTTTTACGAATCGATTTCCTTGGAGGTGCAATTTTTTTCCAATATTTTTTCTTTACTGCTTTCTTTTGTAATTCACGTCTTCTCTGTCTATCCATATCCCATGGATTCAAATAGCCTAATGCCGTCTTAAAGGTAGCCCACGCGTGTTTCAATGGATCAAGCGCCATATGCTCAAGCGTATTTATAATCCAGATTAACCGTGATTTTTTATTGACGCCCCTCCAAAATCGCATAAGGAAAACTGTGGAGATGAAATGGCCAACTAAATTCCAATTTAATACCTTGTCTGCGGTGGTTTCTATCTGATTTGTCGTCAAATTTTCTTGCTTAATGCGATAGCGAACTCTATGCAATGTATGGTATTGGTTTTCGTTCATGACATTCGCTTTTACTAAGGTCTGCCAGCTTCTCTCGCGTCGTTTCAACCATTTAATAATCTTTTTCGAAGCTATCGTTTTGACTTCTTTCTCTTCACGTCGCTGCATATAGCTAAATCCCATCAAGGTGACGATCCCTACTATCAAGAATGCCCAAAAGACCGGACTTTTAATTATAAGTATTAAGATATTGGTAGTACCCTCATCTTTAGTTATATTAGGAACGGGTACAGCTGTAACAATAAAAGTCGGATGCGTCTTAGAGTAAGATATGACGGATGTAACGCCAGGCATACTAATGCCTGATAATTCAATAGATACATCAACCCATGTGCCAATAGATAAATCATTGGGATTTATACCAGAGGTATTTATTTTTACTCTCAATTCGCGGCCTAACCAATCAACCGTAAGTAAAGTTTTCTCTAATTCTTCAAGTTCAATATAAGGTTTAAATAATAATTTGCCATTCGAATAATTTAAACCCAATTCAGCCATTGTAATATTGTAAATATCGTTATTCCCAAGATCTACAAAATGTGTGCCATTCCACCCTTCAATGGATATTCTTTCCACAGGGAGTGGTTGCCCATTCGCTGTTAAGTTCAATGCCAAATAATGAATTGTTATTGGTTGTTCCTCGAAATTCCGGATTTTATATTGAATATATGTAGTAGTGGTATCTTCAGTAATCATAGGAGTGAGTTGATAGTCAATAGTTTCATTACCAATATAGCGGACTTCGTGAATCCCAGTAAGGGCTTTCTGACTAGATGAAATTTGTTTCATATCTTGAAGGTTTGCGATTAATGTAATTTCCATTTCAAGCATGTTCATTAATCCAAGCCCTGTCAGTGGTAATTCAGTTCCTGTTAAATTCATACTACTGAGGTCAAGTCCTCCCATGCCGCCAGTACTCCCTAATCCCATACCTAAATCGAAACTGGCTAGATTTGCTAAATCATCAGCTCCTGTTAAGGAAAATCCAAACAAATCCATCATATCCGTGATAGGATCTGGCAAATTGTAAAACAAATGGATTGATTCATTCGTGCGAATAAATTGGAAAGTGATAATTTCTTCGCCCAGTTCGGTTATCCATAATTGTTGCTGATTACTACCATTTAAGACCAGAATATGATTATTATCTAATCCAAAAATGAATTCATCCATACCTTCTTGTGTTATTTCACTAAAAGTAATTATATTTACACTTCTTGGAATTGTAAAATTGAGTTGTACGCTGCCTGAATTATCCAGTAAAAGGACCCGATTATCGATAGATGTAAGCATTATTTCACTAAATTCGTCACCAATTAAATCAGAGCTGGTGATTGTAGTGAATCCAAATGTGGTGGTGAAGTTCCAAAGTAGATTGAAGGTATTGCCTTCAAATGCGGATA
>JABXJU010000251.1 GCA_013375405.1 Candidatus Helarchaeota archaeon | reverse complement strand
TCAGTCATCTTTATGGTTGTTACATCTGCGGTTAATCCTAAAGCAGCTCCTGCCCAATTATAACAAAGAAATGCCATGAGTAAGACTATATGTGTGAAAATCCCAAAAATGACTAAATTACTAAGGGTGGTTAGAATCCCATATTTGAGATATGTTTTGGCAAATGTTTTATCAAGGGGATATTGTTTAGATGGAAGGAATAAATCCTTGAAACCGAGACCTACTTTGTGTTTAATCCGATGGTAGAAGAAAATTGAGATCCCGAGCATTATTAAAATCATAAATAAAATGCCAAAAACCAGAGCTTGTGGTGGGAGACCTAAGAAAATGATGACGAATCCATATACAAAAACAATTACTCCATAAAGTCCACCCACAATCGAGGCCATATCAAATCGATTTATTATGGCAAACATTTGCAAAAAAATATCCCGTATGAATGCAATGAGAATTGCGCTGGCGGCGCCGATCATCATGATAAAAAGGAGAGGATCTGAAATTACTAGGAATGCAAGAATGAAAAGAGCAATATTCGAAATGAGACCAATAATAAGGTTTGTTTTAGCCATCTGTACTGCTCGGGTTTTACCTTTTTCCTCATCGATTGTATATGCTTCTTTCGCAAGTTTGATGAATGCAGCACCAGAACCTGAACTGAATGCAGTCGTTAAAGCAAAGATAGCCCCTGTGATAGTTATGTAACTTAAGCCGCCCTCCCCATAAACAAAACCTATGTAAATTTGATAGACAAAGAGCATAATAGCTCCAATAGTGGCCATTAATATAGTCCAGCTGGCACTGGCAACGGCCCGGGATGCTCCTGGCTTTTTAAAAACATCTATACGGCTCTTTTTTGTGGCTTCACTTTCTGGAGCGTGCTCTTCTATCATGTTATATTCGCTCATCTGTAAAGTATAGTGTCTTGTAATCGAATGAAACTAAATAAATTTATGCTAAAAGGAAAAAAAAGAGGATTAGTATTGTAGAGTCGTGACAACGGGGAGATGGTCGCTGCCGTATTCCCACGCGGCATGCACACCTGGGATCATATCATCGACAACGTGACTATTATTGATCAAAGTAAATCCTTTTGCAAAAATATAATCGATTCGTCCATCGGGAGCGGGCCAGGAGGAGGAGGTGTTGCCAGGGGGATTGGGATCAGCAAAATCTTTTGCGGTATCGTTGAATCCACCGACAGAAATGATACTTCCAATTTCAGGAGTTGAATCATTTAAGTTGAAATCACCCATCAAGACCATCGGCCTCGAAATTAGACTTATTTTACTTAGGACGAACTCGGCTTGGGCAGTCCTATTATCCTTCGATAATCCGAAGTGAGTCACAAAGACATCAATCCAAAAGCTGTTATTTAATCGAATCGTACCACGGATTAAGACGCGGTCCCATATGATCGTTGGCATATCCCAAGCTGACACATTGACAATTGGATAGCGACTGAGGAGGGCACATCCAAACGCATGCTCATTTAGAGCGGGATAGTAATAATAATGCATACCCAAGGCTCTCGCTATCCATTGAGCCATATCAATCCCTTCCGAGGTGATTCGGCCGGTTTCTACTTCTTGTAATCCAATGATATCAGGATCCTCGACTAAAATATTTTGTACAATTCGTTCTAAATCTAGCTTGTCGTCCATGCCAACCCCGAAATGGATGTTATAAGTCATGAATTTCACTTGATTATCGTCAAAAGTTGGCGTGCTTACTTGAATAGGTATTACTGAATACACAATGGAAACTACTAATGGAATAATCAGGAGAACAATCACAATTATTTTCTTATTTGTCAAAGACATCAGTCAGACCTCCCTTTTTCAAACTTGTTTAGTTGCATATGTGCAAGTAGGGTCGTTAGAGTAAAGATACAGCCACCAATGAAAAGGATTAATGGTCCTAAGCCTTGAAATGCTGAAATAGTGAAAGCATAATCCGTTGTAAAAGCGTGTAGAAATGTCATAAGTATGAAAAATAGGACGCCATAGCTCATTAGTTTTGAAAATTGTTTAAGGAGGTTTCCTTTCTTTCGAGGCGTGCGCATATTTGTTATGAGAACATGTGTGTTGAGGAACATTACTGCTATAGAAAGGCTCATGAAGCTTGCAGTTAGATATGGCCAAGTTGTTCCAAGGAAGAGCACCGCGGCAAGGGCAAGTAATAATATTATATTAAAACATATGTTGATTTCTATGTTATAGATAGATTTTTCTTTTCCAAAGAGCAGATAAACAAGAGCTAAGATGATTGCTCCTGTCATGATTGGATTAATTATTGCATATTCCGTATTCGTGTATTCAGCAATGGCGTTTGGATATAGAAAAACATTGAATATCAGGAAAAAAAACATTCCAAATCCACCTGCGTTTAAAACCCATGGCTCATTTCTCATAGCTTCGGTTTCTTCCACTTTCTCTTCGGGGAAAATCTCAGTTCTTGACCGGAAAGAGAACCAAATAAGGAGCAGGGAGAGAGGCACCTGCACAGCTAGCCAAATATATTGCAAAATGTACCACAACGCGGGATTCAAATGAATTGTGATTAAACTGATGTCAGAGGAATATCCAATAGTTCGAAAAACACTATCAAGAAGGAAGGCGGCGATGAAAGTAACTGAAAAGATACTCATTTTCGCTTTTAACTCCATGCCCATGTCATTTTGAACTAACCGTTTCAAGAAGATACTAAAATAAATTCCATAGAATGCAACAACCAGTGCTGCGAGGATATTTTCTGCCAATGAAGGAAGATGAGCTGCTATTAATAGACGCGCAATTGCAACAATTACAATAGAAATTAAATAGATTTTCTCTTGGCCAAAGCGTTTACACAGTTTATTAGTAAAAAGTGGTATGATAAAGAATAGTATGGTCAATACCGTGAAAAAAGACCCGATCCACCCCGGATCTTGAAATACTACATGAAACATAGCTATATATAATCCAGGTACATAAGCTCGAAACGCTTGAATGAAGAATAAGGTTGCCATCATTGGAATGAACAAGTGTGCAATTATACTTCCGTTTTTTGAAGTTTCTAAAGTGTCAAAAAGCGTAGAATTCTCATTTTCGTTAGCCATTTTACATCCCTACCTAATGTCATGAAGCTTCTCCTAATAAATATTTGCTAATAACACCTTTGTGAAAAAAGAATAGATGTGAATAGAAATAAATAGAAGTTCAATGATTTGATAGATTTTCGTGAACTTCGCTCTGTTCGGTCGATTTTTCCATTTCAGCTTGGATTCTAGATAGGAGAAACACACCCAACATAATTAATATAACAGCTGGTAAGAAATATATCCAGAAATTAATCCAAAAGAGGAAGATTTGTTGAAATACAAGTAGACCTGCGAGGATAGGAATCAAATAATTCCCCGCGCTTTGAATGGGAATAACCACAATGGCTTTTCCCTTTTGAAAAGCGACATTAGCAACGACTGTACCAAGTGCAGTTCCGATCATTAGAATTAAATACCCAATAATTAGAGCAAACCAGTTCCCTTCTATAAGACCCATAATACCAATTTGTGAGAACCCCGCGCCACATCCAAAAATAATCCCCGATATAGCCCCCAAAATTTTCGCTGCCCCCCATTCCGAAAATTTATAAAACGTCAAACCAGCTCCAATGGCAATGAAAAACGGTATATAAAAAATTACAACGTTAGTAAAAAAGCCAAGGTCGGAGAGGTTGGCAGCGACTGGTTGTAATTGCGCCAAGCCTAAAAAGATGGATCCTATGATAATAAGAGCAATACCTATGTATTCCATCTTTCCAAGGGGTTCGTGGAGGGTTCTGGTAGCCATAATTGCCAGCAGGATTAAGCCAGTCGCTATTAATAATTGAGTATAGCCAAGTCCAATCCACATCTGTGATAGAACATAAGGAATTCCACCTAATAAACCAACTATTAATCCCACTAACCAAGTTCTATTTTTTAATAATGGGAGTACAGTCTTATAATCACCCAATTTAATGTCGGGTAGATTTTCCACGCCTTTCTTCTGCATTACCGCACCAAAGGTGAACATTAAACCTGCTAATATGGCTAAAATAACTCCTAATATTGTTTCAAGCATAAGAATACCCTCTTTATATTGTAAATATCTTTATTTTTTTCAAGTCGTTCATATGATGTCTTTATACTCAATAATTCAAAGATCGTTGTGAATTTAGATACTTTGTAGATAGTGAATGACAAGCTGCCTTTGAGTATTTTTATATTTCTAGAAAAACAGAAAAACCTAATAAGAAAAAAGAGTTTCAATTCTCATCAAAAATTGCGAATACGGAGAGCAGTAGAAATGGCAGAATTAGGAAGAAATGTATTATATAAAATTGAAAACGATAGATTATTTTTAGAAATCGATTTAAAAGCGGAAAAAACTCCGTCCAAAAGTGGAAAAAGCCTAATAATCGCAAGTACACATGGAAATAAGCGAATCTTTCAAGACCAAGAAATATTTCTGGGTTTAAATCTGTATGAAAGAGTGCAACAAAAAAAGGAAGAATAAGGCTTTTTTAATTTACTCTTTTTTTTACATAAATAGCTGGGTATAACCGTATTCCTATAAATAACCTCGGATTTTTCAAATTTTCCTAGAGGAGAATACCTAAAATTATGAATACTATCATGATTGCGAAGATAATTGTTTGTGGAATTGTTTGACTAAAGATATTTTTGTATTTCGAGATAGAAATGATAGTAAAAACCGAGATGTTTCCAATTATTATAATTATAATGAAAAAAGCAAGAATTTCTTTGTTTATAATAGAATCAAGTATAGATATTACCAGTAAAGTAACATCATTTATTAGTAATGTGATTGTTATTTGATGCCAAGCAATATAGTCGCATTTTAGCTAATATATTTAAATTGTGAAATTTTAGCTAATATATTCGAATTGTGAAATATTTTCTAAAAAATAACCCATTTTTTCTTTTTTAAGCCATCCAACACATCGAACCTTAACCTTCGGTCTCAACATACCTGTAAAGGCTATTTCACCCAATAATGTGTGCCCGTAACTAAGTTTTAACTCTGTGACTGTAGCCTTTTCAAGTGGAGCTCCGAATTTTATATTTTTCAAGACCATCATATACGTCACTTCATAATTTCTATCTTCCCATCCACTGGGATGAAGTTTTGAACGGCGTTCTCGTTGGATCTTAACGGATTCCCTGATTTCTGCCTCGATTATAGATATTTCTTGGTTAAGATGCGTTTCTAATATATCAACATCTGATTTAGGGATTGGGTATTGAATCCAGCCTGAAGCTAGTAAATATTTAATTTTTTTAATTAAGGAATTAAATTTCTTTTTAAGTTCTGGATTCTTCTGACATACATTACGCGCCCTGCGAAGCAAACTTATATACGCCTTGTAATTGTATTCATTATAACCTCGGTTATACCGCATTTTTCTATAAATTACTAATCTTGTGAAATTCCAAAGATAATTTTTTTCTAGAAATTCATCAAAATGTTCAAAAAATTCTTGTGGTGACCATGTTATAACTTAAGTTCGACAACTTATATTTTTATAACAGATTTTTTAATCCTTTCCTCATAATAAAAGTGAATATTTC
>JABXJU010000250.1 GCA_013375405.1 Candidatus Helarchaeota archaeon | reverse complement strand
ACTTAAATCCAATCTCCATAGCATCTTCAAATGTGCAAGCACCGCAGTCATTGGGACAGCGAAAAAAGACATGATCTTTCTCATATTCAAGTCGTGTTTTTAAGATCTGAAGGACTAATTTATTTTTATTTCTAATAAGGTGGATTATATTGTCTGGTTCAAGCTTCCAGAAAAAAATATACCACCCTGTTGATTTATCTCTGAGTCTACGAAAAGATGCCAAATTATTTTCGTATAATTTATAAAGAATTTTACGAATATCATTTAAACGAAGACCAAATTTACTGGCAAGCTCTTCATCGGTAATTTCAGCTTTTTTATTTAATTCTTTTACTACATCTTCTACTATATCTTCTCCGATAATATCTTTTACAACACTCAAGAATTGTCCTTCTTCCAAATTAATGGGCATTCGTCTGTCCTTCTTTTAAATCTATCCTTCTTCTGTTATCAACTTTCTAAAAGTGGCATACTTCTTATTCAGAAAACTACACAAAAATAAAGTACTTTTCCAAATCTTAAAACCCAAAAGATCTATATAAAAATATAGGAAGATAAAAACCCAATATTACATAAGTTTAATTTTACGAGTATTTTAAAAAAAATCCCCTAAAAATTATAAATTTTCTGAAATTATTAAATCGCTGATACGGCGAAAGACTTTTTCAACATTTTCTGCGGATTTTGCAGATGTTTCATAGAATTCAAAGCTTAATTCTTTTGATATATTTTCCCCTTCTTCCAATGAAATTTTTCGTTCTTCCGTGAGATCTACTTTGTTTCCAATTATAATGCATGGAACCTTACCACAATAGTTTAGCAAGTTCTCATGGGTCTCTTTGATTTCTTGATAGGTATTTGGGCGGGTTATATCATATACGAGTAGCGCACCCTGTGCTTCTTGATAATAATCACGCCGGATAAATCGAAATCGCGCATCGCCTGCGAGATCCCATATTTGAAGTAAAACCCGCATATTTTTATCAGGGTAATCTATAAATTTAATGAGAAAATCTGCCCCTAAGGTTTTTGAATATGTTTCTGAGAATTTCCCCGTAGTAAATCGTCTTATCAAAGAGGTTTTTCCGACAGCGGGCGCTCCCAATACTAATAATTTGAACCCAAACGTCTTGGTCTTCTCCATTCTGTCCTTCCACCATTTTTTTATTTTAAGGTCTTTCTCCATTCCGTTCTTAATTATGTTTACGCCTTTCGTTGAATCCAATAGTATTATTTTTTATTAAATGTACATCATTAAAATGTTTTTTCTAGTTCTATTTTAGATTTTTATATCCTTTTTCTAAAATCCTAATCTACTAAAGGATTTTAAGACTTCTTAAATTTTGAGCATTTTATGTACGTAATAAATACGATAAATTATTGTTAAATGAGAAATTAGTACCACTATTATTAATCCTATATATGCAAAATTTGCAAATACAAAGTTTAATAATGCACAAATTACCAAAATAAATAATCGTTCGGATCGTCCCGCCACTCCTACATCACAATCTGGGACTCCCTGGGCTTCTCCTTTCGCTCTAACATAACTTACCATTATAACTCCTATTAATGCTAATATCACCCAAATCAAAAGAGGTATACCAAGCAATATAAGCTGAGCTGGATAATGCCCTAAAAAGGCAAATATTATACAGACATCAGCGTAACGATCTAAGACAGAATCGAGGTATCCCCCTCTTACCGATGTTTTATTTGTTAAACGGGCTAAACTTCCATCAATCCCATCAAAAAGCCCTGCCATGAAGATGAAGATGGCAAATAAGAAACTTCCCCAATAACTTGAAATGAAAATAAAAAATAAACACCCTCCTAAAGCCAATAACATCCCCAAAATTGAAACTTGATTGGGTGTAATATTTAGTTTTTGAAATTGTTTAGCAATCCACATGACAAGTGGGCGAAATATTCGCCTAATCCGAAATCTTGATCCCATTATTATCAAATTTTTTTATTTTTCAAAAGGATATTAAAATCATAATTATTTTTATTTTTTAGAATAACATAATAAATTAATGACTCAATCTAAAGAGTTGTTAGAATGGAACCTTTAATAGATTTGGCACGTAAAATCGAAAATGTCGACCTCAGAGAGAAGATAATAACTTTTTTAGAAGATCCTAAAATTTCCATCGAGACATTTGGTGACGAATTAACACCGGAAGAAGCCCCTGCTTCAAAAATATACCACCACTCCTATAAAGGAGGTTTAATTGAGCATATTGTCGGTACAACTCTCATTGCAATTGAAATTGCAAATATGCTTAAAAAAGTCCATCAAATTGATTTTATTAATAAAGATCTCCTCATTGCTGGTGGAATTCTTCATGATATCTATAAACCACTAACTTACAATCAAGATGGTTTAAAATATGAGCGATCAAGATTAGGTAGTAAAATTGATCATACATCATTAATCTTTGCAGAAGCTTGGACTCGCAAATTTCCCCTGGAATTGCTTCATATCATTCTTGCTCATCATGGAAAAGGGAGCCCAGCTCAACCTCGAAGTCTGGAAGCCCTTATCCTTCATTTAGCAGATTTTGTAGATAGTAATCTTCTTGGGGATATTCTCATTGGTGCCCAAAAGATCATGGAGCGTACAGGAAAGAAAGAGAAAATTGAAAATTCCAAATTTGCAGCGATTATCTGTGATATTATGGCAAAAGAAGGGATTCAGGGTGTAAAAAACTATTTAGCAACCCTATAAATAATGGAATAGAGGAATTGTTACGATACTGAAAGAATTTCAAAATGAAGATCAAGTTATTTATAAATTTGTCTTAATTCAAGGGCTAAAATCCGTTGAAATATTCAATTCACAAGAACTTATTAAAAAATTAACCTCAATCAACTCTAAATATGACGTTACTATTCAAATATGCTCCGCTTCACTAATTGTGACTTGGGAACACATCTTTTTGAGTGTTCTTCATGCAATACTCGCATTCAATCAAAAGAGAAATATTTCAAATCAATTGGAGTTGGAAATTCTGCTATATATTTCCAGCCAACGCCAAATCAAAATTGCTTTGGAAGATTTCGGTATCAAAACAGGAAATAATGTAATAATAATTGTCGGTAACTCTACAGACCAAATTAAACAAGCGTTAGTTGAATGTGAAAATTTGCTCGAAGGAGTGCGGTCGGATGAAGTAATTGGGATTTGTGATAATTCTAAGCTTCTGGCGATTCGTGAGTATTTTCAGATCAGCGATGAGGAATTGAACGCAATAGCTTTAACAGATATAGAAGACTCACAGGAAGATGCAGTACTCAAAGCAGTTTTAAACCGTATAGCACTCGTTACACTTGAAAAATAATGATTACAAGGGAAATTGTGCCTTAGATATAATGTCCTTGGGTTCTAATAAAGAGATCCCCGTTATATCCCCTAATATTTGAATCATGAATATTCTATCAGGTTTCGTAAGATTTACTGTTCTATCAATAAATTCAGCTACTTTTATAATTAATTCTTGGGAATCAAATGCAGTTCGTCGTTTTTTGAGTGTAATACGAAATGTTTCCCTCTCAGAAATTCGTTTCCCAAATTCATTAGCAATTGTTATGATATTTTCGAGTGTTGTTTCTATAATAACTTCAATTGGAATGATTTTTAGAACAAATCTTAAAAAAATTGGATCTTCTTCAATTAGCTTTCTCAATTTCTTAATGCTCTCAATAGGATCATGGCTTGTCTTTGCAGTTATAAGTCCTGGAAAGGGAGTGAGCTCCGTTTTAACATCTTCAACCCCAATATTCGAAAATAGATACCAGATCTCGGCAGTAGCATCCCGTTCATGAAACCTGGGGCATGAAATGAGCAGATTAAAATCTTTCTGCAAATTGATTACCTAATTTATTTTTAATTAGAGAATATCATCGAATAAATTATATATACTTTTCAAAATATAATATTTTGAATTAAAAGCGAATGAATCACCCAATTAAACATTCTTTTGTAATTACGAGTTTCAAATGCAACGTTGCTTTAAAAAGTAGGCCTCTAATAAATGATTATTAAATGATTGGTTAAATAAATGAATAAGGAGTTATATTTAAAATGAGTATGGAAGGGATTGAGCTTTATAATGTAAAAGATGAAGGCGATCTTGAGCAAATGGCTATTACAGGGCCTATAAAAGATATGCTGAATAGCGAAATGGTCGTCCTGTTAGTAGTGGATGCTCAAAAAATGATCTATCTTTGGAAAGGTTCAAACGCCAAAGTTCGACGAAAATTTATCGCCGCTCGGGTTTCACAAGACCTTCGTGGTCAAAAAGGATTAAATTATAAGGTAGATAGCATTGATCATGGGGATGAGCCAGCTGGATTCATAAATATTGCTGGGGGGCCTGTTGCAATGGCAGCTGCCCCAGGAGCTGCTCCAGCAGGTGGAATGGCAGCAATGCCCTCAATGAGTCCAACCGTTGAAGCTCAACCATTACAACCCGCCTCAAATATTCCATCACAACCTGCGATCGTTTCTCCTCAACCGATAGTTCAACCGACAATTCAACCGGCAGTTCAACCGGCTCCTGGCACTCAAATTCCTGATAATATCGAGGATAGCGTTAAAAATATAATCAATGAAATTGAAAAACATCCCCCTCCTCCACCATACACTCGGGAACTTGTCTTTATTGGGCCTTACGCCTTTAGTATCACTGAAACGAAGAGAACAGCGTTCGGAGAAGAAAATATTGAGCGTCGATGGGAGCTTGCTTCTCCTCCTGAAGGACAATTCATCGCAACCGGATATACTCCCCGTGCAATAATTCAAGCTGGGAAAGTTCTCGCCGTTGAATTAATGAAAGGTGGAGCAACTGAAGGTTCTTCAGATACACAAATACAAGTATTTAAAATAAAGTATCAAAAATAATATTTCTTATCAACAATCCATTAATTTTTATCTCTTATTTTTAAAAAAACCAAAGGAGACATTATTTCATGGTGAAAATACAAAAAGATAATGAACTTTATGATATTCCAGACGATCTTCTCTATGTTCATTCAATAGGAACTATCGGGCATACATGGGCTCGTCTGGAGAATGGGAAAGTTCGTATTGGTATTACTGATTATGGACAAAAACAACTAAAAGAAATAGTTTATGTTGAACTCCCTAACCGTGGGGCTACAGTTGAGGGATTAATTTATAAAGGAGAAATCCCAAAAAGTAAGCCGATCGGAGCGATTGAATCACAAAAAACTAGTATAGATTTTTTTTCTCCAATTTCAGGGACGATTGAAGAGAAAAATGATGAAGTTGAAGATAATCCTACTCTAATTAATCAGGATCCATACGACGATGGTTGGATATTGATTATTAATCCAACAAATTTAGAGATGGAAAAAGAACTATTGTGGTCTGCGGAAAAATATGCCCAAGAACTAGAGAAACTCTAGAATCAGTTTGATTAATTAATCAATTACTGAATTTAGAATCTCAGTGACATCCATCATTTTCAGACTTGATTTTGTAACCTTTATGGCGTCCATGAGATTACGATGACAGAATGGACAGGAACTGACAAGGTATTTTGCATTGGTTTCTTCAGCTTCTCTTATTCTAGCAGATGCAATATCTACCGCCCAATCTTTAACA
>JABXJU010000037.1 GCA_013375405.1 Candidatus Helarchaeota archaeon | reverse complement strand
CCGTATTCTTCTCGAATGGCGGTAACATAATGCTCTAGCTCATCACTGGTAAAATACGGGAGGGCTTCAGGAGCGCGGTCATGGACTTTGTGGAGTAATTCGCGTGCTTCTTGGAGCTTTCTCTTCCCGATCGTATAAGCGACCACCACTTTATTCACGGAATCAAACGCAATCCAAATCGACGCATCGCCAAGTTCTCCCTCTAAATATTCCAGTGGAGTTAATCTCTTTTGTTTTTTTTAATGAACGTCCACAGTTCGTCCAATTGACACTCTTTCAAGGGCTAATCCGCTAAAAAAACGCGGGAGATTTCTTTCGCATGGACCCCAAAGATCCGAATGATCCGAGTCACCGTGTCCCGATGGACCTGCATGATGCGGGCGGTCGCCCTGGTGCCGTTCCCTTCGATAAGGCAGCGAATAATCCCCCAGATTTTCTCTTCTGAGAGGCGAAACCCAAACAAGGGCGTATCTCGTCGTTCAGAAAATGTCTTCTCACAGATTTTACATTGAAATAAATTTTGAGTGGCACCTGCCCCATATTTTTCCCGAAACACGATGTTTCCTCTCCCAACAATTCCATGCAGCTCACATATTTCGTTTGGACACGTTGAATTTTCGGCCTTTTTCTTCATCATCCTTTTATAGCCAAGTTTTTCAGCTGATGGCTCTTCCTCATCAGAAAAGTGGGTGGGTTTAAGTTTTGTAATACTCATACTTCTTTTCTTAAAAAATAAAAATTATTAAACCGAAGAATATCCTAGTATTACAACCTTAATAGGACACTAAGAAAAATTAGATTGAAGTTTTTAAAAGTACAAATATTCATTTTCAAAATACAAACAATAATCTTATAATATACTGACTCATAAAGTTGGGCTGATGCAATGAGATACTAATGGATTGACAATGAATTTTCATATGAATGCATTTACTCAACAAGGAATTTGTTATTAAAGTAAAAAATAGAATGATTAGAAAAATTTTGGGAAAAAAAATTCAATTTTAAATTAGTTGAAGGAATTAAAATATGAGACCAATATACTTATAGAATTGAAATAAACAAGCAAATTATGATTTATATCAGGTGTCATACCTTTTTTAAATATTTAAAAAAAGGGGAGGGTGTAGGCCTCTTTGTTATTTTATTTATAAATTTGTTCTCTTTCTATCCAGCTAGCTTTACCTCTGACACGATCTATCAATTTACAAGTAATTTTTTCATAGCCTACTGCCATTACGTGAATTCCAGCGGCTGAAGTCTTTATTAATTCATTGAAAAAGTCTCCGAAAAATTCTAAATTTTCCTCAGCGTATTTTTCTTTTCTTAATTTTTTATCTGAAATTTCTGATACTTTTTTCAGTTTATCTAGTAAATCTTGTGGAACTGATACTCCAGGAATATATTTATCAAAATAGGAGGCGACACCATATGATTTTGTCGGAAATACTCCTATCAGTACGGGAACCCTATACCTTTCTACCGCTTTTAGAAATCTTTCAGCCTGTTCTATGTCGAAAATTACCTGTGTTTGGATAAATTCTGCCCCAGCATTTACTTTACGCCCTATTTTTAAAATTTCGGGTTCTAATGGGTCCGCATTTGGATTTCCAGCTGCACCTACGTGAAATTTGGGTGGATTTTCAATATGATTTCCTTCTAAATCTACACCCTTTTCCACCATTTTGCGAATCAAATAGATTAATTGTCCTGAATCGAGATCAAATACTGGTTTAGCTCCAGAATTATCTCCAATCGATGTATGATCTCCAGTTAGCGCGAGAATATTCTTTATACCTAAATATCCCGCACCTAATAAATCCGATAATAAAGCCAATCTATTTCTATCAGAACATCTTAATTGATAAATAACTTCCATACCCGTTTCTTTTTGGACAGCGTAAGATGCAACAAGGCTGCTTATATATCCCATTGATTGGGGGTTATCTGTTACATTACAGGCTACCACATGATTAAGTAATAATTTAACCCCTTTAAATAGTTCATCAAGATTTGTGGTTTTCTCAGGCTCTAGTTCTCCTGTAAAAACAAATTTTCCAAGTTTAATATCATGCATTAAATTACTAAAAATTCTATTACTCATTTATGCTGGCCTCCTAGTTTTATCAATATTTCGTGGGTTATTTGATATTACATAATTTTTTGGAAATCTAAGGATTTCAAATACTGCTAATTGATCTAATTCTTTTAACCGATTATATATTAAATTCCATGCACAATCATTGACATAATTGCCAACTTCACATTTTCCATCAACTACACCCCCACAGGGCCCATTTAATAAGCTTTTAGCACAGCGAGTTATTGGACAAATTCCTCCTGTCTCAGCAAGTAAACAGTCTCCACATGCCTTACAAAATTCGTGGTATTTACCAATCCGCTCAGTTTGACCGATGAACATCGTGTTATTAGTTGGAATAATTGGTTTTGTAGTAATTTCCGCTACAGTTTGGCAGCCAATTCCACAAGACATCACTAAAAATGCATCTGCATTTTCAACATCTTCTTGAATTTTCTTTAAATCGCGTTTTGTCAATCGTACATCGCATGTAGACTCAATAGTCAAAGAATTAAGCACTTGGCCATCCCAATTCTCTTTCAGATGTTCAATCATTTGTTTTACTTGTTCTTCGCCGCCAGTTTGGCAAGCGGTGGCACAAAGGTCACAACCAACTACAATTATTCTTTTATACTTTTCCAAATTATCCATAATTTCTTCAATATTTTTTTGTTCTGTTATAATCATTTTCATTTAACTCCAATAATTTAATTTTTTTCTTTTTTCCCCTATATTTGCATTTATGAAAATTTCTCCATCATTTGTTAGTACATGCCAAATTATTTTATCATCGATTTCTTCAAGCCTGGCATTTTTAACGGAACTTGTTTTTGAAGCAATCGCTGTGATTTCATAATGTGCTAAGAGATTCCTTTTTTTAATTTGCAATCCTCTTATGTAGCCTTTTTCCATATCAATGATAGGCGTTAATTCTACATCATAGGGAATGGAAATGCTCGGCGGGATTTCTACATCTTTTATTTTTTTATTAGTTAAATTTTTAAAAGCATTTTCTGCAATGAATCCAGGTACCGGGGAATAAACTAAATTATTAGTAAAATATTTGATTTGAGTATTTTTTAACTCCAATAGACCAGGAAAATGTTTATCACTTATCTCTCTAACGCTTTTTTCTAATTCAGTCTGAGAAGTAGCGACACAGTAATAACATAAATTCTCTTTTATGCTAACCTCTGCTATCCAGTACTTCTCTCCAGTGCCGTCAATACAAATGTAAAATTTTAATGGCTTTTGATCAAAATCGCCGTGACTATCCTGATCAAAAAATAAATTCTCATCTATAGGTTCAAAAAAATACAATTCATCATTTAAAAAGGTCATATTATATGAGTTATTCATTTTTAATCAATCTCCAATAATTTAATTTCATTTATTTCTTCCCCTGTTATTGCATCGAAGAAAATATCTTCCTCCATTGTTGATATATACCACAATATTTTATCATCTATTTCTTTAATCATTGCATTTTTAACAGAACTTGCTTTTGTAGCTATAGCTATAATTTCATATTTTGCCAGCAGATTTCTCTTCTTAAGTGATAAGCCATTTATCTTTCCCATATCCATATCAATGATAGGGGTTAATTCTGCATCATTGGGAATGGAAATACTCGGTAAGATTTCTATATCTTTTATTTTCTTTTTTGTTATTTTTTTAAAGGCATTTTCAGCGACATATCCGGGCACAGGGGAATAAACTAAATTGCTAGTGAAATAATTGATTTGAGTGTTCTCTAACTCCAGTAAGCCCGGGAAATGTTTATCACTTATCTCTTGGACATTTTTTCTTAATTCAGTTTGAGAAGTAGCGACACAATAATAACATAAATTCTCTTTTATGCAGATTTCTGCGATCCAGTAATTATCACCGGTTCCTTTAATTGGAATATAGAAATCCAATCTTTTTTTTTTAAAGTCTTCATGATTGTCCAAATTAGATCCCATATTATCGTTTAACTTCATTATAGAATCCAATTCATTCCTTAATGTAATCTTACTATGTGAAGTAACCAATTTTCCGAAAGATGAAATTATAATTGTTTCATTTATTGGGTCTATAGTTGCCAATAGCTTTTTATTCTTGAAAAGAAAAAAATTTTCGCCAAGATTTTCCTTTAATTTCTTAAGGTCTTTATAACTAAAGTAAATTCTAGTACCTCTTTCCTTTCCTGCATCTTGCACCGAAATGATGATTGGTTGCACACTTTTCACCAATAATTAATTAGGTTCATATTATTATATAAATTTCGTAAAAAGTTTATAAACGAGAAAGAAAGTTATATATCAGGATCATTTATATATATAATGGATGAATACACATATGATAATAGATAATTTATGATTTGTATGGATAGTGATAAAAATGGAAATAAGAAAACTCCAAAACACAGCGAGCGGAAGTTTTTTTATAACATTACCTAAAGAGTGGATTACTGACCTAAATATTAAAAAGGGCGAAAAATTAGTAATATCACGTGATGAAGAGGGAACTTTAAAATTATCGCAATTAAAAAATCGAGAAAATTTTTATAATGAATTCATTATAGCAATAGAAGATTATCCTGAAGATAGTTCATTAGAAAGATGTATAAATAGTTCTTATATTCAAGGATCCGATGTAATTATAATTTCATCTCAAAAGACAATTTCCATAGAAAAAAAACAGGTAATTAAAGAGAGTACATTTTATTTAATCGGCGCCGAAATATCTGAGGAATTTTCAAATAAAATAATTATTAGAATATTAGTGGATCCGTTAAAATTCCCTTTACATAGTTTAATCAAGAGAATTTATACTTTGGTTTCGTCAATGCATGTGGATGCCTTAAAATCTTTTAGGGAAAATGATGAGGCCCTTGCACAGGATGTTATAAATCGAGAAATAGAAGTAGATAAATTATTTTTCCTTATGTTAAGACAATTGAATTTGTCATTAAGTAATAGATTGAATTTATCAGATATTTGTGACAGTGAGATGAAAATAGATTGTGTTTTAGGAATTGTATTAGCTAGAGATTTAAGTAAAATGTCTCACTATGCAGTAGAAATAGCTAAACAATCCTTAAAGCTTGTAGAAAAAGAAATAAATCCGGAATTAAAAGAGCATATAAGCAAAATGTCCCGTTTCGTTATAAAAATGCAACAAAATGCTATTTTATCTTTTTTTAAGAATGATTTTATGCGGGCAAATGAAGTGCTTAATCATATTCAAAAAGTCATAGATTTTGATCTTGAAACCGAAAATGAAGTTTTGAATAAAATTAGTGATACAAGTACAATAATAAGTTTAATAACTATTAGTAGTAATTTAAGGAATATAGCTAATAGTGCGTTAGCAGTTTCACAAGATTTACAAGCAAAACATCGTCCTAAAGCTACTTATAAAAAAGAATTGGGTTCAGAAAAATTTTTCGAACCATTAGATCTTATAGAATCACTTGGCTACGAAAAAGAGGAAAAATAGTGAATCATTATTTTTTCTAAATTATATTTTTTATAATCAGAGATTTTTTAATTATTAGAAATTTTTAAATTCATGCCTAATTTAAATCTATAAATTTAGAAAAGCTTAGCATATTTTTTTTCAATAATTATATCGTTAAAAGTAAAAGAAAGCTTGAGATATTTGTAAATTCTTCTAGTATATTAAAAAAAACTCCCTCCTATTACAAGAGCACAAGAATTTATTTTATAATTTTTATCAAATTCAATAAATTTTATAAATTTTTTATTTTTATAGAAATTTACTATTTTTATGAATATATTTATTTGTATGTGGACGACCAAAATGTATATATATATGGTTTCACCTATTTCACTTGTAACACATAATTAATAAAGATTATGGTAGTACTCCCATGTGTGAAATTAGTGAATTGGAACCATTAATAGTAACCAGTCACGACAAAGGACCTAAAAGAGGTATAGCACTTTATTTTGGAATAAATGAAATTAATGAATTAGAAAAAAACGGATTAAGTCTTAAGGAAGATCGAAGGTTTCTAGTCCAATTAACAACTGACAATAAGCTAATTCTTATCCCTTTTTCTAATCTAGATTTCCTTCTTAATATAGAAGATAAATTAGATACAATAATTGATTTAGATAAAGAGGAAAAGGAAGAGTTTACAGAGGAACTATTGGCAATAATTAGTGAAAAAAAAGTAGAAATTGGTAATAAAGAGCGATATTCAGTTTTCCAATTCACTAAAGGACACTATACAAGATACAATATTCGAAATACAATTAGAGTTGGTTTAAGAGTTGATAAAAAAGCTACTCTAAACTTAATTAAAAAATATATAGAAAAAAAGAGAGCGAATAAAATGATTGATGAGAAATTAATAGAAGAATTTTCTTACCTGTCAGGAAACGACAAAGAAGATTTAAGAGATGAACTAATTGATCTAATAGTTGAGAAGAACGTGGATATGAGCCAGCAAGAGAAAAGCGCAATGTTTCAATTTGTAAAGGGGCATTATAATAAAAATATTCTTTCCAAAGTACTATATTTAGTCAATAAAACAGATCCTAATAAAATAAAGCAGTTATCTACCACATTTTTAAAAGATAAAACTAAAATTTCACCACCTAAACCCCTTAAAGCGGATATTAATCGTGAGGAACTTTTAAACCGAATAAAAACTTTTAGTTCTACAATTCAAGAGGATTTCGTAGAAGACATATTATCAATTCTATCAAAGGATGAACTAAAAAACCTAAATCTTGCTCCGAGAGAAAAAACAGATATTTTCCAATTAATCAAAGGTCATTATAATCCTGCCAGACTTTTTAATGCTGTACAAGTAGCCATTAGAGTTTTAGAAGATGACAAATTGCAACGGGTTTCAGCTATTGCTGGGAGAAAAAATAAATCATTTAAATTTGGAGTTGAGTTAGTACCAGCGACTGGACTGGATAAATTAGTTGAATATAGTAGAAAATTTGAAATTGGAGGAATTGATAATATATGGATTACGGATCATTACACCAACATGGATCCATATGTATCTTTAACTCTAATTGCTAAAGCTACGAGCACAGCTCAATTGGGCGTTGGAGTAACTAACCCTTATGTTCGACATCTGGCGTCTACAGCCTCTTCAATTGCTTCTTTGGATACATTATCTGATAATAGAATGATATTGGGCATAGGAGCTGGAGACAAATCAACGCTTTCTGCTTTAAATATAGAAACTGGAGGAGCTTTAACTACAGTTTCTGAAGCTGTTGAAGCTATTAGATTACTATGGACTGAGGATACTGTAAATTATACTGGAAAATATGTTAAAATAGAAAATGCAAGGTTAAGTTTTAGACCAAATAGAAATATACCGATATATATTGGAGCACAAGGTCCAAAAATGCTAAAGCTAGCCGGAGAAATCGGTGATGGAGTGTTAATAAACGCATCTCATGAGTTAGATTTTGAAATCGCTAGAAAAATGATTTTGGAGGGTGTTAAGAAAAGTAATAGACCAATTAATAACATCGACGTAGCGGCTTATACCTGCTTTTCGATAAGCGATGATACTGATTCTGCAATAAAGGCTACTATTCCAGTAGTAACATTTATTGTCGCGGCTACGCCCCCAAATGTCCTTGAGCGCCATGATCTTAATGTAGAAAAAGCTTCAAAAATGAAGGAATTCCTTGCTAGAGGAAATATGGCAAAAGCGTTTCAGTTAGTAGATAATACTTTTATAGATGTATTTGCCATAGCTGGAACTCCTCAACAGTGTATGAACAAAATTGAAAATCTGAAAAAAACTGGAGTGACACAATTCGTATTTGGATCACCATTAGGACCTAAAAAGGGAAAGGCCATTAATTTAATAACAGGAAAAATATTAGCGAATTATTCATAGTCAATTCAAATAATTTTCCTTTTTTTTAATTAACTTTTACTTCACTTATTTTTTATTTTATCTAGAGAGAATATGTTTATTTCTGCAATATCTTTTATAATTTCAACAACAGCTTCATATTCTCTTTCATTTCCCAGCGTTTTTATAAGATCATAGGCTCCACCAATTTTTCTGAACCTATTTCTTTTTTAAGGGTAATTTTCGGACGATGCTTTGCCTGTAAGTCTTGTGACACTGCAACTGCACTATTAGCAATATTCCTTAAATTCCTACTTATTGTTATTAAGCTTATAATAATAGATCTCTCATCGATTTTCTTTAGAACCTCATTTTCAGTTTTATGATCAAATTCTATAACTTTTTGGATTTCATTTCATTTACTTACTTAACCACACCATTTTCTCTTGGTGAGGTAGATATTACTCAAAGAGAACGTGGGCTTCAGGATATTATTTCCCCCTTTCTCAGCAGTTGTTCGCACAAGTCCGGGATACTCCAAAGCTCCGTTTGAAACCGAACAGTCCCTCCTGTGAAAGGGGTAAGAATCTATGATCCCTTTGAGTATCGCGGGGTAACTCTCTTCAGATCTCCAGATCCAAAGACCAATCTCAAGAGAACTCTATTAGAAGCAATCGAAACCGTGCTGGATGGTCTGAACTTGGCGACGGGCGCATAACCTGATAACTTTAGGGGGGATCTTTCCGCCTGCGGGTAGATGGAGAATTGGTATAAAATTTTGGGTTTCTATAAAAAGTACCAGTATTTTATAAATAATTTGAAGGTTATTCAGATTAAATGCGTGAATTTTCTGAGGTCTTAAATTTCTTAAGATGCACTGTATAAACACGTCTATTTCCTTGCAATTTATTATAACTTAAAATTTCGCTTAGTGCCCTACTAATATTGTAATACTACGGTCACATTTTTTTTCATTTCATTCTGACCGGATAAGCGTATTTTCAAAATAAGAACGGAACCTCTAGAAATCGAAATATGTTTCTCACGTTAAGAAATATCACCAAGGCTCCTACAGATACCATTAACGGCTTCAAGGGGAACTTTTTGCAAGTATAAGCAGCCAGAGGAGCAGCTATAACACCACCTGTTAACATACTTAAAACTAAAATGATGTCTACTTTTACAAAAAGAATCAAAAACATGAAAGTTTCTGACAATGTCACAAAGAATTCCGTCAAGTTAACCGTTCCTATGGTCTTTTTTACCTCATTTCCTTTGGCAACCATGGTGGACGTAACAACAGGTCCCCAACCACCTCCGCCAATTGCATCTAAGCAACCACCAACAGCGCAGAGAGGACCAAGTGTAATAGTGGACATATTGATTTCATCATTAATTTTTTCCTTAATTGCGCGGTAAATGATGAAACTACCCATAACAATAAGGTATATTGAAACCGCTAATTTTAATATATCACTATTTAACGTTGTCAATATGTAAGCTCCCAACGCTCCACCTATAACTCCCGGAATGATCATTTTCTGTAAGAGGGATTTATCTACGTTCTTTAGTCGTAAGTGTGAAAGTCCCGAAACTCCCGTAGTAACTATTTCCGACGCATGCAAATAAGCACTCGCATTGACGGGAGGAACCCCATATGATATTAAAAAGCTATTCGAGATAACACCGTAAGCCATTCCAATAGCCCCATCCACCATTTGAGCTCCAAATCCTATCAAAATAAATATTATGATTTCTATCAAAAAAGGTAACTTCTAAGTTTTTTTTATTATAATGAGAAAACTAAAAAGAATCAGTATTTTAATTTGGTTTCAAACCAATATGATTTGGCGTCAAAAAAGTTATGTGTAACTACATCACGTGTCACAAAAAAATGATTTAGAATAAAAAGATTAAACAGTAAACAAATAAAATTCTTAAAAAATAATAAATAATAATCAGCATGTTAATCATTCATTCTTAATTAAAAATTAAGAGTTTATGACTAAATCAAGTTGATTTGTAAAAAAATATTCTCATTTCACTTTCGAGATTAATAATTTTCCATCTCTAAAAAAAATCCACCTTATTTTATTTCCATTCGTTAGTTTGAGTTTATCAACAATGACTTTAGGAACAGTGGTCCGTCTTCTTGTACCTCTAATGGTAAGAGTGGTTTCTTGTATATATTCTACATCATCTAAATCAATTTTCATTTATAATCAATAATTCAAAACTTAAGTGATATATAAATTTGGTGTTAAACCAATGTAATTTGGTTATTGATCAATTTTCAGAAAAATAACACAAAAATTTACAGTCTAATTTTTTTATATTTAAAACTTTTTTTGGTAAAAAGAGAAATCATATTTCTATGATGCCAAATCATATTTCCACCCAGACTGGAAAGTAATATGATTAATTGGAATATTAAATTTTATCAAAATTGGTGATGAAACAGAGGAAGGAGAAATATTTTGCGACATTCTTATGAAGAATAAGGATAAAATTCGATGTTTTTTACTAAACACTGGGGGGGTTGGTGAATTACGTGAGAAGCAACCAGATGGTACTAAGATATTAAAGCGTAAAGTCAATAGGATTCCAATTAAGGAAATGGCCTCAGTGATACGGGAAATTTCAAGGGATTCCATTAAGTGGGAGCCAGATCCTTACTTTGGAACGGAGATTCCTAAAAAAGTGGAAAGTATTGATATAACCAAATATAACCCTGCAAAGTTTTATTCACCAAAAACGCTAAAAAATCTGATAAACACGCTAAAACAGGAACGTACAGAATATATGGCGAAATTCAAAAATTTAAATGAAAAAATTAAACAAGCTATTAAATAAATTATCATGAAACTTCTATTATTCATAATATTTGTTGTACTGTAAAAGCTGAACTCTCTCCCCGCCAGAAAGATAAAATTGACCTCACCAAAAAGCTCGTCAAAGAGAACATCAAGTGGAAACAAATTTATGATGATGCATGAAGCCATTATTCTGGTTTTTAAAAGAAATTGTCGAAACAGACCCAGCCTCTCGAGGGCGAATTAAACGGAAAAAAATATGCTCATTAAACCATTAGAAAATTTTGACATCGGATTTTGATCGCGGGTCCTTCAAAATATCGGGAATTTTCGCTGCTTGTTCTGAACAATTACGTTCGGTAAAAAATACGGATGCATCAACTTGTCGAGTATTGAAAAAATAAGTTTATAATTTTTTTGTGTATATGCACAAAATTTAAATATGTGTCTATGCACAAATTAATTAGATAAAATTGAATTAGAGGTTAGTTGCATGAGACATAATAGAGGTCGTAAATGGGCTGGTTATCGAGGAAAAACAAATTCAATACGGAATATTCAACCACAAATTAGCCGTAGAACTAATCCTCCTTTAGGGGAAAAAGTCAATGATGGTAATTTCCAAAATTACACTTACATCGGACGATGTAGATGTGGATATGGGCCAAACGCGTATTATAGAACTCCAAACGGAGAAATTGTTAATGCAAATCAATTAATTCAGACAACTCCAATGAATCAAAAACCTCAAAGGAATCTATCAATTCCAAACGCCCCGAGGAGATTATTTTCGCCCAAAGTAGAAATGTATCGTATTTGTAATAGATGTGGAGCAAGGGTACGAGATGCTGCGTATTTTTGCACTGAATGTGGTAATGAAGTCGGAAATTTACCTTCTTTAACGAAAAGAGACCAAATAGAAAAATTAAAAATTAAGGTTAAAGATTTAAAGACTCGAATAAAAGTCCTTAAGAAAAATGGTTTATGATTTAATAGAGGAGATGAAAATTGATATGAAAGGAAATGAAATTATAGCTGTAACTTCTCAATCTTTGGATGGACTAAATGCGTTAGTTGATCCCCGTTTTGGCCGGTGTCGAGCCTTTACCATTGTAAAAATACAAAGTGGGGATATTGTAGATACGCAAGTTTTGGAAAATCCTGCCATGATGGCAGGAGGGGGTGCTGGAATTCAGGCAGCTCAAACTGTTGGAAATTCTGGTGCCCAAATTGTAATAACAGGAAATTTAGGTCCAAACGCAAGCTCTGCTCTACAGGGTTTAGGTATTACTACATATATAGGTGCTTCTGGAAATGTAGAATCCGCAATTAATGCTTATCTTAGTGGTTCACTTCAACAGGCAACTTCAGCGAATGTTCCATCCCACTTTGGCATGGGCCGTGGTGGTGGCCAGGGCGGCGGCCGGGGCGGTGGTATGGGACGCCAAGGCGGCGGCAGAGGACAATGGTGATGATTAAATCTAATCCAAGTGAAATAAATTTGATCTGAGGTTATTATGCATCCAAAAAATCATCTTCCGACTATTGCAGTAACTGGAGGAAAAGGAGGAACCGGTAAGACAACTGTTGCTATTAATCTAGCGTATTTATTCAGTCAGCGGGGTTATAGGGTTTTATTTCTAGATTGTGACGTTGATGCACCAAATGCAGCAATTTTAATGAGTGCAGAGCTCCAAATATTTAAAGAAGTAGAATCCTTCCTCCCTAAATTTAATGATAATTGCATTGGATGCGGTGACTGCCAAAAAGTTTGTCAGCCCCATGCACTCTTGCATATTCCAGATAAAAAGCCTCTTCTTTTTCCAGAATTATGTACTGGCTGTGAAGCATGTAGAATTATTTGTAAGTGTGATGCAGTCGAATCAGATTTAAAGGTGATTGGAAAAATTCTTGGTGGAACAAAATATGGTATTGATTTAATCGTTGGACAACTTGAAATTGGGGAACCGAAATCAGCAGAAGTTGTCCGTGCAGTTAAAAAATTCGCTGAAGACCAGTTAAAGAAGGAAAAATATGATCTTATTATAATTGATACTGCTCCTGGGGCACATTGTGATATTATTCACGCCTTAAATGGTGCAGATATTGTTATATCCGTGACTGAGCCGACACCCTTTGGAATTCATGATTTAAAGCGAATTTTAGAATTAATTAAGTATCTCTCCTCGAAACCTATCTCTAATATTGTTGTAAATCGCTCTGATTTAACGAGTCAAAAACAATCTTTTAGCGTAATAGGAGAGAAATTCCAAGCCTCTGTTCTTGGTGAAATTCCTATGAGTCGTGAGGTTCAGTTGAGTTATGCGGAGGGCATCCCTGTTTTGAAAAAATTTCCAGAGGCCGAAATTAATCTAAGGTTTGATAATATCTATAAAAAACTAGTAGAGTCTATAACATGAAGAAATTAACTGTAGTTAGCGGAAAAGGTGGCGTTGGAAAAACAACCCTTACTGCTGCTCTTGCAATATTATTTACTCAAGATAAATTTCCGTTAACTCTCACCGATTGTGATGTTGATGCCCCTAATTTAGCCCTCTCTCTAAAAAATCAGGAAAAAAAGCGGAGTGATGTGTTTTCTGCAAATATTGCCATTTTAGACAAAGAACACTGTATTAACTGTCAGGAGTGTCTAAAACACTGTAAATTCGGTGCGATTAAATGGGATCATGATGATGACAAACCAATTATTAATGAATTCGAATGTGAAGGTTGTGGTGTATGCACAATTGTCTGTCCTGCAGACTGTATTAAATTAACGCCCATTAAAACAGGTGATCTCATTATTTCTGAATCAAAATATGGTTTTCCAATTATTTCAGGTGAATTAAAAATTGGTCGCGGAAATAGTGGCAAAATTGTCGCAGAAGCCAAGATGGCTGCATTGAAGATAGCGGAACAGAACAATAATAAAGTAATTTTAAGTGATGGTCCTCCAGGAATTGGGTGCCCCGTCATCGCAAGTCTATCAGACTCTGATTTCGTAGTAGTAATCACAGAACCTATGCCTGCAGCTATACATGACCTTAAACGTGTTCTCACTTTAGCGTGGAACTTCACGAAAAAAATCGGTCTGGTCATCAACAAACACGATCTTTACCCTCCTTTAATTTCTGAAATAGAAGCTTTTGCTGTAAATAATAATATCAACATTTTAGGGAAAATTCCTATTGATAGTAAGATACCGGAAGCACTAATTCACAACACATCTATTATTGAATACGCTTCTAATGCTCCAGCTGCACAAGCTATTATTAAAATCTATGAGAATTTAGTAAAAACCTTAAGATTAAAAAAGGAATGAAAAAGTGAGGTAAGATGCCACGAGGTTATAGATGGTGTAAAGGTAAAGGAAGACGCGGAAGAGGGAGACCCTGTTTTTATCGAAATATTGCGAAACTTCCTGAAGCAAAAGGATTTAAACCTATTGAACCTATGGATTCTTATTCTGAACCACCCATTTCAGAAAAAAGCTCATCTACCATTCCTATTTCTCTTGATTTAGATGAGCTTGAAGCGATGCGATTAGTAGATGGTGAAAACTTAACACAAGAAGAGGCAGGAGCTTTGATGGGTATTTCACGTGGCTCTATATGGCGTCTTCTTCAATCCGGTCGAAAAAAACTTATCACAGCAATCTTTGAAAAACGTGAAATTCGTATTCCTCTAGAAACCTTGGAACCAATTAAATAGTTAAATAAATAGGAGGTGAGATGTAAATATGAAAGTTGGTATTGCAACAGAAGGAGATATGGTCGGTCAACATTTTGGCCGTTGTCAAGCCTATACCATTGTTGAATTTGAAGGGGATAAAGTTATCAATCAAGAAGTTGTTCAATCTCCAGGTCACCAACCTGGATTTTTACCTGGATGGCTTGCTAAATTTGGTGTCAAATGGGTTGTATGTGGGGGTATGGGTCCTAGAGCTCAGGGATTATTCCAAGAACAGGGAATTAGCCCTATAATGGGTGTAATAGGGTCCATTGCAGACACTATTAATAAAATTTGTGCTGGTACCCTTGAAGGCGGCGAAAATATTTGTGACCATTGATTTCAAAAATTCAGGAGTTTAATTGATGAAACCTGATTTCCCCTCAGATTTTTTTATCAAAATTAAAGTAAAAGACGGAACTGAAATCCTTCTACGCCCGATAACGCCAGATGATGATGAGTTGATGCTTGAAGGATTTTATGAGTTGAGTGATGAGACTAGGTATTATCGGTTTTTAACTTGGAAGCAGACAATGAGCCGGGAGGAAGTTAAACAATACACTAATATTGATTACGAGAATAATTTTGCACTTGGGGCAGTAATCGAATCAGGGGACGAAGATGGCAAAATACGGGAAAAAGGAATCGGAGTGGCCCGGTTCATAAGGGACCCCAATGACCCAACTGCTGCAGAAATGGCGGTTGTTGTCATAGATGAATGGCAAGGAAAAGGGTGTGGAACCCAATTATTATTAAATTTGATCAGAATTGCTAAACAAAAGGGGATTCAATGGATAACAGGTACTACCTTGACTCAGAACCATAAGATTTTTAATGTTTTGAAAAAATCTGGTTATAAAATCTATTTTGAGACTAGCCAAGAGGTCACGTTGTTCAAATTCAAAATTTGAGTGCTGGCTAAGTCTTTCAAGAATCCACTGTTCTAAATTCAACTGTTGAGTAGCAATTTTGGACATCTTCATTCATGCGATCCCTGCAAGAACTAAAGCTAATTAAGTGATAAAATTAATTCATGAAATATAATTTAATGAATCCAATTAATAACGACAGAAAATAAGTGCTTGTATTGGCGCAACTAGATTCCTTCTTCAATGCAAATTCAGTAGCAATTATCGGTGCATCAAACGATAAGCGGAAAATAGGATATGCCATTTTAAAAAATATTATTGATTTTGGATTTCAAGGGGATATTATTCCGGTTAATTTACATGAAAAGGAGATATTAGGATTAAAATGCTATCCAAGTGTTCTAGCCATTGAGAAGGAGATTGACATCGCGGTTTTTGTAGTCCCTGCCAAAGTCTGTATACAAGCCGCGAAGGATTGTGGTGAAAAGGGAATCAAAAATATTATTGTTATTTCTGCTGCCTTTAAGGAAATTGGCATCGAAGGGGCGCGATTAGAAAGGAAATTATTTGATATTTGTAAAAAATATGACATTAACGTATTGGGACCTAATTGTGTTGGTTTTATTGATACCCAAAATAAATTAAATGCATCATTTACTAATGTTTTTCCGATGCCTGGTAATATTGCATTGATTTCGCAATCTGGTGCAATTATCACGAGTACTATCGATTGGAGCATTCCAGAATATCTTGGATTTTCGAAAATTATATCGCTTGGTAATAAAATGGATTTAAACGAAACCGATTTCCTTGAGGCCCTCGCAAATGATCCGAATACTCAAGTAATTTTAATGTATTTAGAGAGTATTGATGAAGGGGAAAATTTTATCGAAATTGCCCGAAAAGTGATTAAAACAAAACCAATTGTTGTATTAAAAGCTGGAGTTTCTGATGCTGGGGCGAGAGCAGCTTCTTCTCATACGGGAGCACTCGCTGGTTCTAAAATTGCGTATTATACAGCATTCAAAAAATGCGGGATAATCCAAGCTAAATGTTTAGAAGATCTCTTTAATTATGGACTAGTATTTTCTTCACAGACTTGTTATGTGGGAGATTCTATCGTGATAATAACAAATGCCGGTGGTGCAGGCATTTTAGCCACAGATGCAGCAGAGGAACTGGGATTAAAACTAACTGCGTTTTCTGCGGAAGAGGCCAACCAGTTTCGAGAAAAACTACCAAAAGGAGCAGCGGTTCATAATCCAATTGATGTTTTAGGGGATGCAGGGGCCGATCGATATAAATTTGTATTAGATCAATGTTCAAATATTGATGCAGTTAAAGGAATAATTGTTTTAATGAGTCCTCAGGCAGTCACTCAGTTTAAAGAAACTACAGATGCTATTATTGATTTTTATTCCCGTGTCCCTGAAAAACCATTGATTGTTTCCTATTTGGGGGGAGTAAGCAATAAGGATGCGATGAATCGCCTGAGAAAAAAGGGTATTCCGTGTTTCAATTTTCCTCAAGATGCAGTTCAATCAATGGCAGGAATTTATAAATATTCTTGTGTTCTTGATAAAGAAATTGAAAAATATGAACGGTTTGAAGTAGATTATAAATTGAGTGAATCAATATTCAGAAATGTTTTGAATGATAATAGGTTAGTCCTTTTAGAAAATGAAGCTATCCAAATAGCGACAAATTACGGACTGACAGCACCTAAGACGGCACTGGCTAGAACTCCTGATGAAGCAGTAGAGTTTGCTGAAGAAATGGGTTACCCGGTTGTTCTTAAAATTTCAAGCCCTGAAATTTTACATAAATCGGATTTAGGAGGTATCATCCTCAATGTTAGCACACCTGCAGAAGTTAAAGGGTCTTATAATGCAATTATACGAAGAGTTACAAAGAGAATGCCTGGGACAAAAATCTATGGCATTATTGTTCAAAAAATGATAAAAAAGAAGGGAAAAGAAATTATTATTGGTGCCCATAAGGACCCTCAATTCGGGCATTTAATTATGTGTGGGCTTGGTGGGATTTATGTGAATTTCCTTGAAGATGTAGCTTTTCGATTGAATCCCATCACACCACAGGAAGCTCGTGAAATGTTAGGTGAAACGAAGGTTTTTAAATTGCTGAAGGGTGTTCGGGGTGAGCCTGCCAGCGATATCGATAAATTAATTGACGCTATCCTCAGAATTAATCAACTATTAAATGATCACCCCCTTATTAGCGAATTAGATATTAACCCTATTCTTGTCTATCCAGAAAAGGAAGGGGTGAATATTCTAGATATGATAATAACATTGAAAAGAGAGGAAAGATGAAATGAAAAGCGTTTATATAGTATCCTATTCGCCATTTTCCGGAAAAACTGCATTCGCTCTCGGTTTAGCCTTATGCCTAAAAGAGGAGGGAATTAACGTCGGATATTTCAAACCAATAAGCGTGGGGACTGAAGTTAAACTTGGGCGATTTGTTGATCGTGATGTCACTCTTATGAAAAATGTTCTAGGACTTAACAAGAAAATTGCCGAGTTATCCCCACCAATCGAGACGCGAATTGGTACCTACACATTTGGTAGAAGATTTTTAGAAGATAGGGATTATTATCCGAATAAAATCATAAATGCCTATAATAAAATTAAAAATGATTATGATTTCATTATAATAGAAGGACGGCATCGAATTCAGTCTTTATTTACTTATGAACTAGATGCCATAACTCTTTCTAAAGCATTAGATTCCAAAATATTGCTAGTCTCCAATGGGATTATCGATGATGTTATGCTTCAAAAGACCTTGATCGAAGGAATGGATGCAAAATTACTGGGCACTCTTTTTAATAATGTCAGCCTTCCAATGATTAGTAAAATAAAAGGAGAATTAATGCCGCTAATGGAGCGATTTAATGTTAAGTTCTATGGATATATTCCTGAAAATATTGAATTGATTTCTCCCACAGTGGAAGAATATCAAAGTGCGCTTGGGGGACAGCTCCTTGTTGGAGAGAAGTATTTGGATAAACTTGTAGAATCTGCTCATATCGGTGCTATGAGGACTGACAGTTCGTTAAGAATATTAAACCGCCATAGAAATTATGCTCTGATAACAGGCGGCGACCGTTCGGATTTAATTTATCATGCCCTCGAAACTGATCTCGCCCTCCTCATTCTTACTGGTAATTTCTATCCTGATGTTAAAATCCTCATTAAAGCTGAGGAGAAAAAAGTTCCAGTCCTCCTCGTTAATCATGAAACTGCTGTGACTTATAATATTTGTTGGACTGTAAAAGCTGGACTCGCTCCCCGCCATAAAGATAAAATTGATCTCATTAAAACACTCGTCAAAGAGCATATCAAGTGGAAACAAATTTATGATGATGTCTGAAATTTTTATGATTTAGTAATTCCAACCTAAAATAATTTAGCATCAGATTTTGATCGCGGGTCTTGCAGAACTTCGGAAATTTTCGCTATTTGTTCTGAGCAGTCACATTTGGTAAAAAAGGCGGATGCATCGTCGGCTAAGGATTTCGCAAGAGCTTCCTCCTTTAAACTGAAATAATGAATTATAGCACTGGAATAGACAAGAGATATTTCACCAGCCGCCGCTTTGCCAAATTTTTCGAATAATAATTCTGCACCCTCTTTGGCCGTTTCGGCAATCATCGTATTAGGAACTTTATACGTCTTTATGGCGGTTGAATATAATTTGCGAGACGCCTCAATGATACCAGGCGCTTCTGAAAATTTTAAAAGAAATTTCTCAATAGCCTTACGCACTACATCCTTCGCAATGGCCGATTCTCCATCACTCTTCCCTTTCACTTTCCTTACTATGCGAATATAATTCACTTGCATTGGATTCATCATAAATTAATTACTCCATCTTTTCCTAAAAGAAAGTTGTGTTGTTCTCAAACAAATTTTGTAGTTAAGCCCTCTTATTTAGCTATCGAATTAAGCAATTTTTCTACAATATATATGCAAAATTTTGCATCTTCTAAAGCATTTTCAGCATTCTCTTTACTGACGAACCTTGTAGGGGATTTTTTCGGTTTTTTAAATAGTATTGTGTATGGTAAAATATATTTATGTGAAATATTAACGCCAGACTAGTGAAATACTAATCAATTACACCTCCTGAATAAGATTTAAATAACATATTATTACAAATTCTATATACTCAGGTGATTGAAAATGATTACTAGAAGAAAGTTACTTGTGCCTATTTTAATTGCGGTTATCACGATTGGAATCCTCGTTCCCGTATTACTCCGGCGGGGACCGAGTGATGATACTATTTATTATACAGGGGACACCGATTTCACGACGAGCCTAATAGTTGGGGCCAATCAGAAGGTGGTCTTTCGGAATGGTGAGTTCAACTTTACCGGGGGCGCCAACTTAACCGTTTTTGGGATGCTCACGATGTTGAACGTGATCTTTCATGGGGATTTGACGGCACTCGCGAACGGCATCGTGCTCTTGGACACGACGACGGTGAACAGTACCTTGACTTTTGAGGGAAATTCGATCGGGACTATTCAGAATGCGGAGATCCGCTGCGAAATCACTGCCAAGGATTCAGCAATAGTATCCATTAATAACTCCGAGGTCACCTCGCTCGTCAGCTACACGAGTGCGCTGATCGCCGTGCAGGATTGCTGGGCAACCGACCTCACTTTAGACGGCGATGCGCTGATTACTGCCACCAATCTCTCGATCAGTAATGATTTAGATACCTATGGGCAGGTGGTCGCCCAGCTAGATAATGTGACAGTCACTAATGATTTCATATCACACCAAAACTCTAATGTAACTCTCACAAATGCTGCGATAATTCACAATTTGGATGGGAATGATGCTTCGAAACTGACTCTTGTCAATGTAACTATAGGGTGGAATTCGCTATTTTACCAAACCACTGAGGTGAGCATGATTTATTGCAGCATAGCTGGCAGTTATTATTATAGTTCTTGTCTAGCAACACTCACCAACGTTACGAGCACTGACATCATGGTATTATATGGTGGCCACGTGAATATCATCAATTCAAGTGTTGGGCAGATCATACCAGACGGAGCGGTCAGTTCCAATGGGGTTGTAACCATTGATAATAATATTATATCGGGGACTGGATCCTATCGGAACGCTGGGACATACACGCTGATTAATTCAACCTACACCGCACTCATCCCCCTTCTCTGGTTCGTTGGAGGTACATCTACTGCAAATGCGACCATCAATAATTCAAATTATGGGTCTATGGGTCAAAACGGGTTTTCCAATACTACGATAGACAATTCCACGATAGATCTCTTACGCCTCTACGACTCAAGCTTTGCCGTGATATTGCCCCTCTCCTATATTACGGTGTTAGAACTCTACGATACTTCGGATTATTATAATTCGACCCCTAACATCGGAACTATATGGGATTTTCGCTAATGCCCGCTCAACCTAATACCCCTTTTTTTTATTGAAAGTTAGTGTGACACACGTTTAAGTTGTGCAGATTTACTGCTTCCTCTTACTTAACTATCGAATTAAGCAATTTTTCTACATTATTTACGCAAAATTTTGCATCTTCTAAAGCATTTTCAGCATTCTCTTTAGTAAAGACACTTGAAGGTGATTTTTTACTGATTTCTATACCGTACATTGCTGCTTCTCTCTGGGATGCTAACAATTTCGATATATTGTTTAATTTGGGAATGATTTTCTGGAACCAGCTGGGAAATCTAACTTTTTCTTTTACTAACACAATACCTACATCATGCCACTTAGGATAATCTATTCCTATGAGTTTTAATGCTGCTTTTAAACTAAGTTCTGTAGCTTCTTGACATTGACGAATGCAATAAGCATAAACATTTTTATTTAGAGCATTTTCAGCAGTCTCTAATCTCAGTTTAGATCCATCTAGGTAATCTTTAGCAAAATCTATTTGACTCAAAATTCTAACACCGTCCCAAATGGAATCTTTAAATCCAAATAGTAGTTATTTTTTCCCAAGTATTTTCTTTCTATATTTAATTCCCTAATTTTTTTCTTTACCTCAAATAGAAAATTCTCTAAAGTTTCATTATCATATATAATTTTCATGTCAAAACTGGCATCTATGAGAAGAGGGGTCACTTGTAATTCAGATTCTCTTATTGGATGATAATTAAAACGGGGAAAAATGGTCTTACTATTTAAAAAAGCTAGTTCGTTTTGAATTTCCTTATTGTTTTCAATTTCTAAAAGTAACCTTAATCTTTCTCCCATGCTATTTGGTAGAGTATTAAATATTATTAATAAATCCAAATCGCTACTTGATCTTGCCATGTTACGGGATACTGAACCAAAAATACCTAAGGATAAAAGATTTTCACCAAATTTCTCTTTAAACTTCATTATTGTCAGTAAAATTAAATTAGTATAAGCACCTTGTTTTAACCATTTTAAACCTATCTTATTTGCAATCGCCCATGCAAACAAATTCGGAGGGACAAGCCTATATAATCTTTTCCGGGATTTTCTCGTAAAAATGAATAACGCTTGAAATTTTTTTAGTTCACTCAAATAATTTGGAGCAGATTTTCCTATCAAATTTTCTACTTCATTAAAATAAAATATATCTTCTTTAAATTCTGCCCATAACTTAGAGTATCTTTTCCCTATCCACTTTGGAATCCATTCCAACCTAAGATCACCTATTGGCTTAAGTAAGTAATACACTTATATATTCATAAAATTTTCGTTTTTTCGTCCTGAATCTTAATGAGATGTATGAGCTCTGAAGAACAGGTTCTCGAAGTAGAGCTTCGGTGTAATATTAAATTTGCTATTCTTCTTCCGGTCGCAAGTACTTGGTTTTTAATCCATTGCCGATAGAAACAATGTTGTCTCTAGTTACCTGTTCAATCTTGCTTTTATGGGTAATATCAAAAAGGACGCCGCTAAGTGCCTCCTCAAAGGTAAGCCCTAAATCGCGGAAATGTATGCGCGGCCCCGCGGGATACTCGAATCCGTATTTGGTCCACTCATTTTTTGTGTTATCATAGACCGGAGGGATGGCTTTCAAGGTTTGACTCGGAAGAACAATCCCTTTGTGGAGCTGCCAGGAATAGAACCGCAAAAAGATATCATAAAAGTCGTAAGATCGTTGCTTCATTTCTTCAAGGGTCGACATCTCAGAGTGACTCCAATAAAGCTGGTTATTCATGAGCGCACTTGTCAGCCGTTCAATCCACATAGGGCGCTCTAATTGGAACATCATATTCAGGATTGGGGGGAGGGGCTCGTAAGTAAATGTACAGTTTGGGAGTCCGTACCGATCTGCTGCATTCACGCCATCCCACGTCATCCCCATAGAATTCCAATTGCTTAATTCAAGCGTAATGTTGATAACACCGACCATGAAGAATACGGCTATGTAATAAGCTGATTGGGTCCATTGCGGCGTCCGCTCGTTGCGGATATCGATTAAAATATCCTTTATTCGTTTAGCAACCTCAACATTATCCTTGATTTTTTTGCCTAGGTCTGCAAGCCGTATACCGAGTTTCATGTGGCGCCGATTATAGATTTCTGGCTCTTCCTCCTTTGAAATAAACCATAAGTCCTTCATTTCGCTTTCCTCTACGTGGATATTAAAAATGAACGACAAGTCTCGATCTTCATCACTGAGATAGGCAAAACTGATATCCACCGAAGGGCCGTAAATCATCGTTGTGCTAAGCCTCGCCATATCCATGCGAATAGGGAGCATTGGGGGATATCCCCAGAAGCATACCGTTTCCTGCATCCGCTTCTTACTAATTCTTTTCGCCCGTATTGCTTTGTCCGTCTCCATTGATTCATCAATCCGGGTTCGAATAATTGTTTCAAGCGATTCTTCACCTATCAGACGCTCGTTAACGTATTGATTCCAACTATCAGACAATCTGAGAGCTGTAAACAAGTTATCTGCTAAGGGTATAAACCTTTTCGAATAATAAGAGTCAGGAATTTCGGCTAGAACTTCGCCAGGTTTCCTTAATTTTAACTCTTTCAAATCATATATCTCCATTCCAGCTCACCTTAGATTTCGTTATGATGTCTTTTAGATCACATTCAACATTTATCAATAACACTATTCCCAAAAAAAGGATGTTTATAATGCTTTCGTTCTATTCTTTGGTTTCAGGGCGGAGATACTTGGTGTTAAGCCCATTGCCAATGGAAATAATATTATCCCGGGTGACTTTCTCCACTTGGCTATGATGGGTGATATCAAGTAAGACGCCGCTCATCATTTCTTCAGGGGTGAGTCCCAGATCTTCGTGATGAATGCGTGGGCCCTCGGGAAAGTCGATCCCGTATTTGTCCCATTGTCCAGTTGCTTTATTATAAACGGGCGGCTTGGCTTGCATCGTTTGACTAGGTAATTCTATGCCGTGATGGAGCCTCCATGTGTAGAACCGCATATAGGTATCGTAGACTCCATAAGTCCGCTTCTTAAATTCTTCCATGGTCTCATTTTCAATATGATTCAGGTAAAGCTGCCCATTCAACAAGGTTCTAGAAAGTCGGTCTATCCAGAGCGGTCGTTCTAATTTGAACATCATTTGCAAGATAGGGGGAAGGGGTTCATAATTGTAGATACAGTTTTCTAGACCGTAATGGTCTGCTGCGTTCACTCCATCCCAAATACATCCTAGAGAATTATAACTGCTTAATTCCATGGAGGTATTTGCTGCACCCGTCATAAAATAGACTGCGATATAATATGCGCTATTAGCCCATTGAGGAGTGCGTTCGTTCCGGATATCAATCAAGATTTCGCGAATGCGCCTAGCGACCTCGATATTGTCCTTGATCTTCTTGCCAAGGTCCGCAAGCCGTATCCCGAGTTTCATGTGGCGCCGATTAAATACTTCGGGCTCTTTGGATTTAAGAAGAAACCAAAGCCCGTCATAATCAGGAATGCTCTCTTCGACATGTAAATTAAAAATGGTCATCACATCGCGATCTTCATCAGAGAGCAGTGCGAAGGATATGTCGACGCTGGGACCATAGATCATCTTGGTAGAGAGGCTCTGCATGTCCATCCGGATTGGTAATAGCGGGGGATAGCCCCAGAGACAGACAGTTTGTTTTTGTCTTTCTTTTGAGATTTTCCCTTCATCCACCACTTTAGATATTTCAATAGATTGACTAATCCGATTCCTTATAGTTTCGGCAAACGATTCATCCCCATAATCATAATCTTCTCCCCTATAAAATTTCCAATTTTCGGCTAGACGCAGTGCAGTAAAGAGATTGTTAGCCAAGGGGATGAATTGCTTGGCGTAATAGGAATCCGGAATCTCATCCAAGACTTCTTTCGCCCGCCGCATCTTTAATTCATTAACATCGTATAATTCCATTCCATTTCACCTTCAGTGGAATAAATTTTCCCTTCCGTTCGATTTATCTTTCTTTTCCCCTATAAAAATTTACCTAAACAAAAAGTCTCCAACTTCTTTCATAGATCATTTTGAGCGAGAAATCTCTTTCATATACTTATTTAGTTGGAATTAATAGAAAATTAATTATAATAGTTGATACAATAGATTTCTCCAACAAAGATACTCAAGATATAGTTATAATTGCCAAGTTATGGAACCCAATCAAAAATTGACTCAAAATAACATTATCTCGACTAGAATCGGAGTCTCCACTAATTATAAATGAAAAAATACTAAAAGAATTGAAGAATGCAATTTATGAAGAGCATGATTTAAATAATTTTATGTATAAAATTTTAAATTAAAATATTAAACTAAAAATGAGGTTAAATTAAGATGGGAGCAGCAAAAGCTATTGGCGGACTTCTTGTTTTTGTAGCTGGTGTATTAGTACTGTTGATAGCACTAGATTTTTTGAATATTTTAGAAATATTCACTTCAGCGAATCCCGAATATATCGATAATATCATGTATTATTCTTATGTATGGCCTGCCGCTGGACCTAACTATCCATACATCGGCTTAATATTGGCTATTTTCGCAATTATAGGTGGTATTCTGGGGATGGCAGGGAAAAAGGCTGGTGGTGCAATTGCGTTACTAATTGGGGCGCTATGGTTTATAGGTGGATTTCTGTTGGCATCAGTCCCAATATTATTCCCAATGTCAGCCATCTTCTTTTGGACAGATCAGATAACTATCCCAAACGGTCTCATCGCAATCGAAGCAATCATTTGTTTACTTGGCAGCAGTCTCATCCTCGCAAGTCGTGAAGACTAAAATTCTTACTCTTTTTTTTCACTTGATCAAAAATTATCTCGACTGAGATCGGAGTCCCAACAAAATTGGTTGATAACAGTGAAAACAAGCTTGAAATGAATAGAAATTAGAAAAAAAAAGGGAGGAGAGTGGTTTTTAGATGATTTTAGGGACTGCCGATAGGCCACATTGCAGGTCGTGAAAATTATTTTTGGGAAGTGCAAAAATTGTTTTTGGAACCCCTCTTTTTGCAAAAATTATTTTTGA
>JABXJU010000249.1 GCA_013375405.1 Candidatus Helarchaeota archaeon | reverse complement strand
CTTTCCAGTATGCCGTACTTTTCCTGGTTCTAAAAATAACGCCCCCTCCGAAGTAGTGCCCCTAATAATGCGATCATTACTAAGAATTGAACCCGCCTCATCCTCTGTTCCCAGTCCATTTTGCAAGCACATCAGATGTGTTTGGGCTCCAAATAATAATTTTACATCTTTAACTGCTTGTTCAGTATCATATGCTTTAACGGTCAAGATAATGAGGTCAGGCGCTTCGAGCAGTGAGGGATTTATGGTAGCTTTAATCTCAATTCGATGGTTACCGTTAAGATCTTCAATGAACAATCCCTCTTTATTAATTTTATTAATATGTGGTTTCCTTCCGATGAGGCTGACTTCATTTCCAGCCTTTGCGAGGAGTCCACCAAATAAACTGCCTATTGCGCCAGCTCCCATAATCACAACCTGCACATAATCACCATAACTTCATCCAACAATCTTTTCCCATTTTTTTAATTGTAACACTTTTGAAAGAGTACTTCCCCGTTTTATTTCCTCCCGAATTCGGTTCTCTCTCTCGAGAACATCCATTGCACGGTTTGCCATTTCTTGCGCTTGTGCTTTTGGAATGACCATGATTCCGTTATCATCTCCAATAACCCAATCCCCTGGAGCGACTTTTACCCCACCGCACTCAATTTCAATATTAATCTCACCAAATCCCTTAGGTTCTCCTGCAGCTGAAGTAATATAACGTGCAAATACTGGAAACTTTATCTCTCGAATGTCTTCCACATCACGTACTGCTCCATCAATTACCACACCTGCAATCTCCTTTACCTTACAACTCCATGATGCGAGCTCTCCCCAAACTGCAACTTCTCCTCCAGCAGCATCAATTACAATAATATCCCCTTTCCCAGCAATATCAATGGCCTCCACTGTCTTAGACCAATCTCCGGGATATGTACGGACCGTGACGGCCTTACCAACCATCTTACTTCCAATCCAAACCGGTCTTATCCCACTCATTGCTGGTATACGATGCATTGCATCCGAGATATTTGGCGTCGAGAGCATTCCGAATACTTTATACAACTCCGCTTCATCATATTTTTTAAAAAGTTTTGAAACGATCGGTTTGCCACTGGCCATTGCCTCCTTTAAGATTTGCGTCGCCTCTGCTGCATCCTGCGCAGCAGTTATTGCATGCCCTATGATTATGATATCGGCGCCAGCTTCAATCGCCTTGGGAGCTGTTTCGGAGTTTAACCCTCCCGCAATTGCCAACTTCGGTGTAGTAATTATTTCTGCTACCTGTCTTGTTATCTCTAGTGGTTTCATTCCCTTCATCTGCTGATCTATACCCACGTGGACACAAATAATATCAACACCGAGCCGTTCTAATTGCGCTGCCCGTTCAATCATGTTTTCTACATTAATCATATCAACCATGATCTGTGCGCCGTATTTCTTTCCAGCGGCAACCGCCTCACTAATCGTAGAGTCATCAGAAAGTCCCAATACAATAACAACATTTGCGCCACTCTTCGCAGCCATTTCAACCTCAACAGAGCCAACATCCATAATTTTCATATCGGCTACTATCTGATGATCTGGAAATTCTTTCTTCAGCGTCCGAATTGCATTCATCCCTTCACTCTTAATTAGAGGTGTTCCTGCTTCTAACCATTCAACCCCTCCTTTCACGGACTCGCGGGCGACTTGCATGGCCCGATCTAAATTCATAAAATCTAATGCAACTTGTAATATTCGTTCCTTCCCCATCTTATACATCTTCTTTCATTTCAGCAAAGACTTGAGCAGCTTCAGGAATATAGATTCCTTTTTCTGCTAGGCTGGATAAATATTCGCCCATAAATTCTATCATTTTTCCTAAATTCTCTTTATTATTGAAAGAATTCACTATTTGCTGCAAGGTTTCAGAATCTTTTTCACTTAGATTCTTCACTTCTTGAATGAGGAGGGGCATGCAGCGAATAATATTATCGACAATAGTTATATCTGCCCACTGCGCTGTCCGACTAAGCGGATTTAAATCGATTGCAATCACTTTTTTACCAAACTTTTTCAACGCTTCCGTTCGATCTCCATCTTCTAAGGGGATTAACACGAGATCTGCAATGTAAATTCCCTTAGGATCAACGTGCCGCCTTAATGAAGATAACTCAGGAATGGAAACCTGCACTTCCATATTTAATCCAAGAATTTCTTTCGCTCCTGCTGCTATCAAATAATTTTTAATTGCAGTTAAGCGTTTTTCTGTATGATAAAAGAGATTAACCTCTAAAGACGCTTTGGCTACTTTTGATAATTCCACAAGTTCATTTGGAACGAGCGCCGCAACATTTCCATTCACGCTGATTACCGGATGCTCTGCTAATAGTAGTGCTGCGGCCGCAGCTATTATCGCTTCCTTTGCAGGCTGATTCGTGCGTTCCCCAACGATATAATCAAACGCTTCTCCTCGTCCATGAGCTATCAGACCTGCTTTCGCTACCACATCATCCTCAAATCCCTTCGTAATATTATGTCTAATGTTTAATGAGAGAAAGCGCGGATGATCCTTCTGTAAAAATCTATCTCCAGTTTCACTTTCCTTACTCATCTATTATACCTCAATTACTCTAGGTCCGATATAATCAATCTCACACGTAAAAACCTTCAACTCCGGAGAATAGGCTTGGATTTCATCTTTTAATTCATCACTTTTCGCTCTTTCCGCAAAAGTAAATAGGGATTCCCCTAACATGACCATACTCGCTGGTATAGAATGTAAATCTTCAACATAAATTAATAATTCTTTTAACTCACTCGATAATAATTCCGATTCTTCCATGAATTTCTTTGAAAGGCGTAAAAAATTTTCAATTGTGGCATTTTGAAGTAATTCCGCAATTAACTTTTTCCCTGCCCGATTAATCCGTTCTTGGTGGGTTGGATTCGATAATATTGACTTCGTCTCCAGTTTCCCCATATTCACACAAACGACTTTTAATGTCGGATCTGGGATGATTTGATCCACTCTGCCAATGCCTGGCGCCCCTGGTTCAAGTCGTATTTCAACCCCACCATACGTTTGGGCAATTACATCCCCTAATCCAGTTTGATTTTCTACTTCCGCTATATGTGCAACCGTAGCAATGGCATTGCGCGTCATATTCAATTCTAACTCCTTATTGAGTGCATAAGCCGTGCTGAGCGCTCCTGCTCCACTAGCGCCAAATCCTGCACTCATTGGCACTTCAACATTATGCCTAACTAGAACTAAATAAGACTGTTTTTTGAATTCTAAAAACTGGTTTACAACGGATTGCGTCACAGGTGCAGCAATATCCTCCCCATTTAATGTAATATCTACTTTAACTTCATCATTATCTAGAACAGTTAAATCCGTCTCCACCCCTTTATCTATGCACACCCCCGCACCTCTCGAGCCTGTATACCGAGCATCTCTTCCATTTTTGCATATCTCAAAAAATCCAGTTATATGCCCGGGACACTTGACTCTCGTCACTGGTGCTACCACGTTCCATTCAAGTTCATATTCTCTACCTAGAAGGGATTTTCGGGCATTTATAAAGATTGGGTATAATAAGTTTGAAATATTAAGATTCTATGGAATCTATATAGATCTATATATTCAAATTTTTTCAATTATTTCTAAAATTAATTAATCAAGTAATATAACCGTGTAGATAAGTTACTTCCATAGAAGACTCAGTACTCAAACTTAATAAAGCGACGTGATTTGAGTTACATAGGAAAAACGAATGTGGTTAAAAAGATGTTTGACAAGCATCCTTCTAAGACAATACAAAGCTCGGAAAGTAAAATTTTGGTAGGAAAGAAGATAGCGCTTTGTATTTGTGGGAGTGTGGCAGCTGTCGAAGCCCCGATCATTGCAAGACAGTTAATGCGACTTGGGGCGGAAATCTATGCAGTTATGTCAGATGCGGCCACGAAGATGATTAACCCAAGCCTTATGCATTGGGCCACAGGGAATGAAGTGGTAACTGAATTAACGGGAAAGATTGAGCATGTCAGTTTAGCAGGAAATGAAGGGGATAACGTTGATGTCATACTTGTATGCCCGGCGACCGCTAACACTATCTCAAAAATTGCATGTGGCATTGATGATACGCCTGTAACAACGGTGGTAACTACAGGATTCGGGCGAATTCCGATCGCTATTGTTCCTGCGATGCACGAAACAATGTATGCCCATCCCATCGTCAAGAAAAATATTGAAACCTTAAAAAGGTATGGCGTCAATTTTATTGGTCCTCGGATTGAGGAGAAAAAAGCTAAAATCGCCCATATCGATGATATCGTTGAACAGACAACTGAATTCATTCTAGAGACCAGTGCTTTACACCACGATATGGAAGGCTTAAGAGTTTTAGTTACATCGGGTCCGACAAGAGAACACATCGATCCAGTGCGTTTTATCACGAATCCTTCAACGGGAAAGATGGGCGTGGCGCTTGCTGTTGAAGCGATGCATCGAGGTGCGGACGTGACCTTAATTTATGGAAAGGGAACTAGCGCAGAAATACCTGAAACAATAAGAAAAGTCGAAATTATTAGTACTGCAGAGTTAAATAAGCACATTGATCGTTTGCTTCGGGCTGAAAAATTTGATCTATTTATTTGTGCTGCGGCGATTTCAGATTATACTCCAGAAGATACAGCAAATCATAAGATTGCATCCAAACAACAGGATTTGTCTGTGAAACTCAGACCTACAGCGAAGTGTATTGAAGTTGCCAGAGCTGCGGATCCCAATGTTTTTATGATCCCCTTTAAGGCAGAGCATAATGTGAGTCCTGAACAATTAATTGAAAGCGCGCATTCTCGATTACTCGAAACAGATGCAAATATTATCTGTGCGAATGATGTAGGCAAACCTGAACAAGGATTTGAGTCAGAAAAGAATGCGATCTATGTTATTGACAAAGATAAGAATGTAACTGTCCTCAATTTGGATTATAAAGGGAAAATTGCTCGTAAAATTTTGGATATTGCAGTTAAACAAATTGCGAGTGAAGAAGGCTAAAATGTCCTAGAAGCAGTTGATTTATCGTAAAATTCCATTATTTTTCGATAAAAGGTTTTTCTTCATCAGTCATTAGGAATATCTATAAATGAATGATACTTTTTTCATAATTAGTAGCAAGTTTATGATGAAAAATGACATTTTTCAAGCATCATACCGCATTTGAAATTTTGTCGGGCTCACCAGCTATTCCAAACCCGCAGGCTGGTTTCCACGAGCCTCTTGTTTAAAAATATCTTACTTTGGAAAGGGTGAGGTTTTTAATTTAATAAAATAATAATGAATTGGATACTGAATGGTTGCATTTGAATTAGTTGATGATGAAAGATGGATCATTCTCCTGAGTTACATCTTGAAATTAGATAGGATTATTTGGCTTTTTAGTCAATTAGGTGTAAAATTTTGACCCAAAATAGTAAGAGTAAAAAAGCTAGCACTAAAAAAAGGGCAAAATCTACTACAAAAATCTCATCGGATAAAAAAGACCCTGATTTTGATGAAACGGAACTTAAAGGCATTAAACAAAAAGGTGTTATCAAACAAGGGACGATTGCAGAATTTATGAGAAAGCGAACCCAACTTGTAGGGTTCGATATTGGGTTTCATAAAAGATCGG
>JABXJU010000248.1 GCA_013375405.1 Candidatus Helarchaeota archaeon | reverse complement strand
TTATTAAAAATTGTAACCTATGTTCTTAAATACAGAGAATGAAACAATTTCGATAGAACGTATAGAATTGTGATAAAATTGGATATTTCGGATATGAAAATAGGGGTACCAGCCCCGATGGTTCCCCCAGTGGATAAAAATCTACAGATTGCAAGGAAGTTAGATAATTTAGGCTATGATTCAATGTGGCATGTCGACCACTTCATGGGGTGGATTCCAGACACGATTTGGACGCCTGATTTGATTCCTCTCGCAAATTTACAGAAGACCCCTCATACGTATCTTGAGATTTTTTCACTTATTGGAGCTCAAGCTGCTCTGACTGAGAATATTGAAATAGGAATAGCCGTGACGGAGACAATTCGGCGTCATCCAGTGTTAATAACCCAAAGTATGCTGACTTTAGATCATATTTCGAAAGGGAGGGTTATTTTTGGCATGGGTGCTGGTGAGGCGGAAAATATTATACCATATGGCCTTAGTTATGATAAACCAGTCTCTAGACTAGAGGAGAATTTGCGAATTATTAAATTATTTCTTGAGAATCCCTGCCAAAAAATAAATTATGATGGTAAGTTTTGGCAATTGAAGGATGCTATTCTAGGGCTTGAGCCTTATAATAAAGATCGTCTGCCCCCTATTTGGCTAGGAGCCCATGGACCACGCATGCTTCGACTAACGGGAGAACTAGCTGATGGATGGCTACCAATTAGCCTACCCTTATCTGATTATAAAGCAAAACTTAAGGTAATTCATGAGAGTGCAAAAAAGCACGGTCGAGATCCAGCTCAGATTATGCCTGCCATTTATTCTTATACGGTATTAGCAAATGATCATAACGATAGCCACGATATTATGACGACTCCACTAGGGCGTGCATGGGTTCTAACAGCATTTGATTTCATGTTCACCGATGAAGGATGTCAGCATCCCCTCTGTCAAATTTTGGATAAAGAGAGTATTAATCCCTTAATAGATTACATCCCCATCAAATTAAAGCGGGATGAAACAATTGAAGCGATTAATAGTATTCCCTTAAGCGTAATCGAAAAATTCTATATTCATGGAACAGAGGAAGATGCAATTAAAGCTTTAGAAGATTATTATCGAGCGGGTTGTCGGCATTTTATATTTTGGAATTTCACAGGTATGTTTAAATTTGAGAAATATGCCGAATCAAATCAAATTCTTCTTAATATTCTAAAATACGTGAAAGATTCTAAAGGAAAATAAAAAATTTAATTATTTACTTTTGAATTTTTAGTATATTTTTCTCCTAATATCAATTGGGTCACGTAAGCCCCAATTAATGCGCCGACTCCACCTAATAAGCCCCCTACTATTATTGACATTATCATTAGAATGGTTCCTGATATCCCAATGATCGAACCAATTAATGAAAAAAATTCACTGAGCGGGCCCATGAAAGCAAAAACGATGAAATATATCCCCCACGCCAAAGCAACACTAATGAATCCAATGAAAAAACTAAGCCATCCCTTCTTTACAAAAAATCCCGCAATGCCCCCGGCTAAGATCATTAATAGGTAAACGCCCGTTAGTTCTAGAGTAACCGCAAGTCCCAATGCAACAAGGAATCCAATAATGACTCTCTCTGAATAAAAAAAGTTCTTTATCGCATTAACTTTACTCATTCTCATACGCTCCTTAACTGAAAATAACAGTTGAACATTTTTTATTGGCTGGATACGCGCTAATGTTTCGCGGGAAGAGAATTTGATGGTACTCATTATTTTTCCAGTATTGATAGTTATCATCATAGTGAGAGCTCAATGGATTCCCGGATTGGCCGCCCGGAATAGTCGCGTATCCACTGTAAAGATTCTGGGTCGCCATTTTTTCCAAATCCACAATCATGCGAAGGACTGGTCCCCCGTGGACATATCGCCCCGGTGCCACGTTGATCGTTCTTGAACTCCCTGAACACCCGTATTGAGGGAAATCAAACGCCGGTAGTAGTCCTTCTAAGAACCGAACTTCCATTACATGAAAATTTTCCCATAACCAATCATTAAAATCTGCATACTCTTGACTTAGCACTAGAACGGTTTCATTTAATGCTAAAAGCATAATGTCTGAAGCATTTTCAGTAATTGCTAAGGTAGAAACGTTGTCAAACCATCTGGAACTTTGATTGTATCGTGTGATATTTTCAAGGAAGTCAATTACCTGATAATATAACCGTCCTCCTAATGTGAGATTTACATCCTCAAATTCATCAGTAAAGGTGAAATTTTTATATTTATCAAGCCATGTATCGAAAATGGTTGGGGCTATAAGATCTTTGTCCATTATCCACCGGGCGTTACTTGCATTCCAAGCTTTCAGAGCTTCAATTGACTTGTTTAATAATTCAGTTTCACCAGAAGCAGGAACTCCAGCAGGATGGGTGTTATTAAAGGCTTCAAGCAAAAAAGGAACAAAGATTTCCGCTGCGATATCGTAATAATCTGTTTGAATTTGTTTCATTCTATCAATTGTAATATTTGTGCCGAATGTATTATGGTAATACGATTCATTTTCTAATATCTGATTGATTCGTCTACCTCGGTAAGAATTGGCAAAGACATATGACGTATAATATTTCGTATAGTTCGTTGTATTTACTGTTCGTTGATTTGCAGACGCCAAATACATCTGATTCGGTGGATTTATCTTGTGGGGTATCCAATCAAACGGAATGTAGCCCGTCCATTCGTCTTCGCCATTACTCCCATTCAAAATATATCTGCCTTCTTTGACTCCCGATACATTTCTCACGGGATAATTACCCTTTGGATAGATCGCGATATTTCCATACACGTCAGCGAACACGTAATTGATTCCAGGGTCACTATAAATTTCCATCGCTTCGAGAAAATCAGATACGTTCTTTACACGACTTAATCTGGAAAATCCTTTAATTACCCCGTAATCTGGGGCATAACCTGCCCATTTCACTGAAAGATTTATATTTCCAGGATACCCGAATTCTGTTGAATTAATTAACGGACACTGGAAGTCATCTTGTGCAGTCCAATTATGCCGCGTGAGCTTGACAGTGTAATGATAATCCGGTTGACCTTTCACTTTAATTATTTCAGTAACAGTTTCAATTGGGCGTTCTGTTTTATTAAAATAATATTTCGTGCCATCAGGAGATAATTTTTCAAAGTAAAAATCTCCTTGATCGTACATTGAATTGGTCATTCCCCACGCTGCGTAAGCGGTATGACCCATTATCGTGCCGAGGGTGCCTGGGAAAGAAACTCCATAAAGGGCATCATTCGAGCCTACTGATGTATTCACGTAATGAAATTCCCACAAAACCGCCGGCAATAATAACTGGAGATGTGGGTCATTACATAATATAGGCTTCCCAGAGTATGACAGGCTCCCATTTATTACCCAATTATTAGAGCAGGCTTGAAATAACTGGTCTTTCAATCTAAAGGCATCAAATTTCTGAAATAAACTGGCAATACCTGCTAAGCCATCACACAATTCTTGAACATTTGTTAGGCTACTCTGACCAAATTCCCCACTTGTAACCATTTCAGGACCTTTCATTTTAGGAGAACCACCTGAGGTATTATCAATGAAATTTGGAACCACCATTTTTTCAAAAGGGAAGGGTTCATATGGAACCAATTCGCGAACTACCGCATCCCCCATTTTATCTCTCAACAAAGTCATTTCAATATCAAATTCAGTGAAACCTAGCGCATATGATTCGTATTTCACGAATGTTAATATGTCCAATTCCGTCCAATATTCCGGCTGCATGCCCAACAATATGTATTCGAATGGGAGATCATTTGGCATGCTATCATCAATGTACCTATTCACGCCTGCGCAATACGCCTCCATAGCTTCTATTGTCATTCGTAATTCAAGGTCTGAAGGAGCGTCTTCAACCATTTTATCCCATAATTCTTCAGCGCTACGTGCAAATCCCATCAATCTATAAAATTTATCCATCTCAAGGTTATCTGGCCCAAGAATTTCAGCAGTCCTGCCTTCGATTGCTCTTCTCTGCATGTCCATCGCAAACATTCGATCTTTTGCCTGTAAAAAACCCATTATAAATGCCCAGTCCTTATAGGTTGATGCGAAAATATGCGGGATTCCCAATTCATCTCTATACACCGTCCCACTATATCCCGCCCCACTTATAGTTTGCATATCTGGATATTCTGCTTGATTAGGACCATTCCAAATACCTCCTATAGGGGATAAAATACGCCCAAGTCCAGGTAAGATACCAATCGGTGTGATTAAAATGTAGCTAAGCATTATCACGCCTATAATTGATGCACATAATTTAATAATTAGCCGTTTTTTCAAGGAATTCCCTTCTTTATCAATAGTTTAATTCTTCATTCTCTTGTTCTTTATTCAATTTGAGTTGATTTGACATATTTGGATCAAAAGATTTAAAAATTCTACTAGTAGAATATTCTACTAGTAGAATATTGTGATGTATGATGCGAAATTCAAAAGAGCAAAATCCAACCAATAATGTCAAAAAATACGAACACCAATTACTTTCTCCCTCAAATTTGGCTTTATTATTAATTTTATCCGAAGGACCAATGTATGGCTATCAAATAAATAACATAATAAAAAATCGAGGGATGCGTAATTGGGTCGATATAGAATTTTCAACTATTTACAAGAGCTTAGACGAATTGAATAGAAAGGGATTCATTGAAGGGAAAAAGGAAGTTAATGGGGTGAAAACTGCTAAAAAGGTTTATTCTATAACGAATAATGGGACGTATATCTTGAAACGACAAATAAAACTCGCCATTAAAAACCCTCCACATCCGAAAGATATCTTTGATCTTGGTCTTGCAGGAATTTATCACCTTTCAAAACAAGAGGCTCTCAAAGTTCTAAGTGAATATCAAGAGGGCATAGAGCAGGGCTTGGGCTTTTTTAAGGAAATAATAGAAAAACTTCATAAGAATAAAATAGATGAGATTGCAAAAAATGATCCGGAACAAATGATTGCAGGAGAACCAGCAATAAGTCTTCAGAAAAACCCCATGCTTTATATTATAAAGGCCCTATTTGAACGCCCCTACCATCGCGTCATGGGTGAATTGAATTGGCTTAAAAGATTTATTCAGAGTGTGAAAAATGATGAAACCCCGCTTAAATAGGAGGTATTTTAAAAAATGCCTGAAGTAAATCTTGAGGGTATAAGTACTTGTGGAGTTCCTTGTTTCGCCTGTCCAAGCTATATCAAAGGCACTTGTAATGGTTGTAGATCAGAGACGAAACAAAAACGAAGATCTAAATACGGGTGCAAGGTTCGGATATGCTCCCTGACAGAAAAAAAAGTACAATTTTGCTCCGAATGTGAAGCGTTTCCTTGCAAGTCGATCACTAAAAAACTCCTAACAACTCATCGGGATGAAAAAAAATATGTTTATAGATATGAAATAGAAGAAAATTTCCAACTTATTCAAGATTTGGGTATCAAAGAGGGATTAAAAAAGTTGAAAGAACGTTGGTGTTGTCCAGATTGCGGAGGGCGAATTCAATTCTACTACTACACTTGTGCTGAATGTGGCAAGGAGTTCATCGATAACATGCCAAAAATTAAGGGGTAAACCTAAGAGAAAAGAATTGCCCGATTTGAGCA
>JABXJU010000247.1 GCA_013375405.1 Candidatus Helarchaeota archaeon | reverse complement strand
CCTACCACCGCGGCCCCGATGAGCCGTTCGAAGTTTAAACCGCTCATCATGACTTGCCAGCCTTGGCCTACTTCGCCCACTCGCTGTTCATCTGAAAGTTCCACATTTTCAAAATCTAAATATCCATTTGGGACATTATCGAATCCAATAAGTGCATTAATCTTTTCTAGCGTGAAGCCTTTTGTACCACGATCCGCCACAAAAGCTGTAATATGCCGATACTGACGTCTCTCCTCAGGGTCATCACTAGTTTTTGCATAAAAAAAATAACGACCTGCAACGCCTGCACCAGTAATCATTCGTTTTTTCCCGTTTATAATCCATTTACCGCCTTCTTTCGTTGCAGTAGTGAACACATTTGCGGCATCGGACCCAGCAAATGGCTCAGTTATACATACGGCTCCTAAAACTTTTCCTTCAGAAATTTGTTTCAAATATTTCTGTTTTTGTGATTCTGTTCCAAAAACAAGTAATTGATGCAGGCCTCCAAGCATAGAAACTACAAATACATGTCCAACAGCATATAATCGTCCCAGAGCTTCAGCTACGATGCATGATCCTGTTGCACCTAATTCTAGACCACCGTATTCTTTCGGGACTCCCGCGCCCATATAGCCTTTTGTAGAGACCTTTTCCATAGTCTTCCAAGGAAATCGTTTTGCCCAGAACGCCTCCTCAGTTTCTTCAAAGTGGGCATCCACAAATTCATCAACATCTTTCGCTAATGCTTTCTGTTCGTCGGTCCACCACCAAAAAGGTTCTATAACCATATTCATTTCACCTTTTTCTATTATCTATACTACTTTCATTATGTTGTTGATTGATGATGGAATGATTAGTGTTGAACTATTTGAGGTTTTTCCCCCAGAATAGGTAAAATTATATAAGCTCTAAATAAAAGATCAATTAGAGGAAAATGAAAAAGCAGCAATTGGGAGTATATCCGCAACAATTTGAAAAAAAGATAAAATTACGTGATGGGACAAAAGTTTTATTACGTCCAATTAAGCCAATGGACGCGGATAATTGGGTAGAACTCTATAATTCGTTGAGTTCTATGAGTAAATATTACCGATTTTTCACAAGTCATAGAGAACCCACTCCTAAAATGATAAAGCAATATACCGAGATCGATTACGTGAATAATTTCGCGATAGTAGCTATTATCAAAGAAGATGGACGGGAAATGATGGTTGGAGTGGCCCGTTATGTCTTAGATCCTCCCCCAGATTCCGCAGAACTAGCGATAGCAATAGCAGATGCATGGCAAGGGAAGGGACTCGGCACGAAAATGTTACTCCATATCCTTAATATTATGATAAGACATAAGATTAAGAAAATTCATGGCGATGTTTTCCTTGAGAACCGGAGAATGCTACAACTTATGTATAAAGGTGGCTTTGAACTCAAAAAAGAAGATTCTCACGGTATCAGACACTTTGAATTCTCTTTACAATAGTTAAGAAAACTTATTAAATCTAATTTTAGTTATTTAATAAATTAAAAGGAAGTTCTTTTTCAAAATTTCGACGTGGAGAGTTATCAAATTGACTTTAAACGATGTTTTAAAAACAATTGAAAATAATAAGAAAAAATTTTTCGTAATTTTCGCAGCAGCACTGTTCATTATCGCACTCGTATCAACCCTTTTATTTAATTTGGTCAATTTCACGATTTTATGGATTTTATTTCCGATTATCTATTTTTTCTTGATAATTTTCATTAATAGTATAAGGTTTGGTTTGGTGTTTATCGGAATCGCCTTTGGGGGGTATTACTTAGGATATTATATAGGATTAGCCGCAACAGCAGGAACTTTTATTCTTGAATGGCATGTTATTTTCACCCTCTTATTTCTTGGGATTGCGGCTTTAGTAATTGCACAATTTGCAATTCATAAAATTCTGATTGAATCCATAGGTGAAATGGAGCATCGGAATAAAGTATTAGCCTATACCGGGGGATTTATAATTCTTTCCTGTATTTTAGGTGGGATTTTTTATTCAATCCCCGGGAATCTTGTTTCCCTCTCAGTTGGGGCTATTATAGGAGTAATAATCGTAATTGCTAATACGGCTGTCATTGGCTATTTATCCAAGCGGTTTTGGGCGAGTTTTTTTCTGAACCTGGGTTTGATGGTTTTTGCTATAGTTCCATTGGCAGGATTAACCAAAGCATTCGCAGTAGAAGATGTTATTTGGGCGGTAGCGTCACCCTCTGCGGGTTTAATTGAGCTCCTCCTTGTTATTGGATGCATATTTGGTGGATTATTTGGCTTGCTTGGGAAATATAAACAATATACGAAGCCGCCCATCACTCTTACAACCCCAATTGATGCGTCTTATGTGTATAGAGATCGCCTTTCGATCATGATGCTCTTAGGGAAGAATAATTTTCCTGAATATGAGACTAAGGGTGATAAAGTCGTATTTTATAACAGAATGGACGTAAAAATGGGATTTCGTCCCAAACATGAAATTCGATTAGATATCATTGATGAAGATGAGGCTGATGTGTATCTTGAAAAGTTTGCCGAACGGGAAAAAATGGGCCGGTATAAAAATCCAAATAAATTGAGAGAGCAGTATCAGCCTATTTGGAATTTACTGGGTTATGCTTTAAAAGCACAACTAGCAAAATTGTTACGCCCCATATTATTACTTATTTCAGGAGCTGTCGTGCTTTATTTTATAATAAGTTTAATTTTCACAATATTAGCGCTTCCAGCATCCGTCATTACATGGCCAGTTATCATTGCTGTAGTTTCAGCAGGAGTTACTATTGGGCTATTAATAGTATTTTATCTATATATTTCTAAACGAATGACGAAAGTTCTAGAAGATCATCCCGAGTTCTCAATTGCTTATATTGGGCTTTTTGTTGGCGTTTTTTTGGCAGCGTGGTTTGTTTCCTATCTCATTCAAGGGGCACTGATTGCCGTGAGTACTGGCGATATTAATTCCTTCACTGCCATGCTTAACTCCAACCTCATATATTTGATAATAGTAACTGCAATTGTGGGCTTATCAAGCATCCAAGTGTTGGGAGTACAGAACTTTAACACATATTTCTATCACAAAGATATCAAGGTATTTAAGCACCCAAAGGATGAGCCTGTCTGGTTAGATGATAAAGCATACTGGGTATTCCGATATGCATATGAGTTTCCTGGAGAATTTACGGTCTCATCGAGTCAAATTTTTCATGAAGATATTGAGCGTATGGATGTCTGGGTGAATGCGAAGACCGGTATTGCAGAATGGTTGGTTGGAGACTACCATTGGCGGGAGATTTGGACACGAATTCCAAAATCCAAGCGATTATTAATTGGTGTGAATTTTTCGGTGAATTTTCACACCCCCGTTTATTACGTTTTAGATAAAAAAGAGTATGAAAAATATCGTGAGATTCAAACAGTTCGACATTTACTGGCCTATTTCTGGGCTGGATTTAAGAAAGCTGTTAAGCAATTTTTCTCGCTTCTCGCCTTTTGGACGAAAAAAGTATATCGTCCTGTAGAGGATGAGCTCATTATCATCCAAGACCCACCGAAGAAAGAAATTTCTGACTGGACGGTTGACTTTTTCACCGATGTACCTGCCCCTTTTCGACGGGCGTGTGCCGATTACCTCGCAAATATTCCATGGAATTTGTTAAGATATCCGTATGGAGTCGATAATGTAAAAAATGAGAAGTTGATGTACCGCGAGGAAGATGTTGCAGAAAAACTCCCACGCTGGCCAGAAAAAGTCCCACCTGAGGTAGGTGGCGGTAAGCATCCTATGGAATCGAAGCGGATCTGTCCAAAATGTGGCTATATCAATGATGAGGACCGTTGGAATTGCGAGGTATGCAAAACTGATGGACGAAAGTACTCTGCTTACACTTTAAAAGCACCTCGTTTAAAACGGGTAAAAGGTTGGTTCGGCGGTCTTTTTAGAAGAACCGCTGAGGAAAAAGCGGAAAAAGAGAGGTTAGCCAAAATTCAAGAAAAAGAGAAACTAGAAGCAGCGAAAGCGAAAGTCGAAGCCCAAAAGCAAAAGCGTAAAAAGCTTGAGAAATTTAGCGATATGTTCTTGGGTGAGGAAGACCGCCAAAAAATGAAGGACCAAGCAAAGGCAAAAGAAGAGGAAGAAAAAGCAAAATATGAGGAAATCAAGGCTAAAGCGAAAGAAGAACGCAAAGAAACACTAAAAGATGAGAAGAAGAAATAGAATAAAAAATAACTCTAAAATCTACATTCTTTTATTAAATACAAATTTGTAGTGGGGGAAATAATGAGTAAAACTCAATATGAAGATTTAATTTTTCCTAAAGAGTTTCTTTGGGGATCTGCAACATCTGCCCATCAAGTCGAAGGGAATAATAATAAAAACCATTGGTGGCTGTGGGAACAAAAAGGGGGCAATATCGCAGATGGCTCAGTTTCAGGGGTGGCATGTGATCAGTATAACAGATATAAGGAAGATATTCAATTAATGAAAGAACTTAGTCATAATGCTTATCGATTTTCCATAGAATGGAGTCGGATCGAGCCTGAAAAAGGAAAATTTGATGCGCAAGAAGTCGAACATTATAGAGATGTTTTAAACACGTTAATTGACAATGGAATTACTCCAATGGTCACACTCCATCATTTTACCAATCCAATTTGGCTTCAAAAGATGGGAGCATGGGAGAATCCTGAAGTTGTCGACCTATTCGAACGATATACGGTTCATGTTGCTGAGGCATTGGGGGATCTAGTTCCGTTCTGGAATACAATTAATGAGCCAATGATTGTTGCATTAATCGGCTATCTCGTCGGGGTGCATCCCCCAAATAAGAAGGACATGGCTGCTTTTGCTAAAGTTGCTGTAAATCTACTCAAAAGCCATGGAAAGGGGTACCATGCGATTCATCGGACAGTGAAAGGGGGAAAACATCCTCAAGTTGGTATAGTAAAAACTTTGATAGCATTTGAACCATTTGATCCAAATTCAGATGCCGACAAACAGAAAGCTAATTCTCGACATCAATTATTCAATTTGTGGTTCCTAAATGGAATTACTACAGGTGTTATCGGTGTGCCATTGAGTAATAATGAAGAAATCCCGTATCTAAAAGGATCTTCGGACTTTTTTGGAGTTAATTATTATACGAGAGAATTATTAAAAGGGGATACTTCTGGACGAATTTCAGGATCAAAGGAAAAAAATGATATGGGGTGGGAAATCTATCCAGAGGGGCTCTATAATCTATTAATTGCCGTGAAGAAATACAATAAACCTATTTATATTACCGAAAACGGAATTTGTACTACTGAAGATGAGCGCCGTTCAAAATTCTTAGTTCAACATTTAATCTCAGTTCATCAGGCTTTACAACAAGGTGTTGATATTCGAGGATATCTGCATTGGTCTCTTATGGATAATTTTGAATGGAATGAAGGATTTGCGAAGCGATTTGGTTTAGTAGAACTAAATTATGAAACACAAGAGCGGAAACCACGCCCTAGTGCTTATCTCTATCAAGACATCATCACAGGGAATAAAATCACGAAAAAAATGCAGGAAAAATATCTGTAAATTAAATTTTAAAAAGTTTCTAAACTATCTAACTACGGTTTGGGGAAGGGGGCGAGAGTATGAAAACGTTAGCCCATAGATCGGAAGA
>JABXJU010000246.1 GCA_013375405.1 Candidatus Helarchaeota archaeon | reverse complement strand
CCTCATTTATTACAGGCAAAGGCTACTACTCTATATCCATTTTCCATTTTTTTTCTTCCCTTCTTCGTAAAGAGATATTTTTTGAACACACCCAAAGGGTCGCTTTTACCCTCCTTTCTACATGATTTCCTAACTTTCTATCAATGTAGGCATTAGCTGGGCGTGTTTATCTTATTAAGGCGTCAATTTCATTAAGTAATTGCTCATCTCGATAATATCGGAACGAAATAGCTCTTACTGGACAACTTGCTGCACAAATTCCGCATCCTTTACAAGCTATTTCATCCACATAGGCAATTCCATCCTCACCGACTTTGATTGCACTGAAACTACAATTACGCTCGCAAGTTCCACAACCTATACACAAAGTAGAATCTACAATAGGATTGACAAGTTCAAGTCTAAATACACCCGCAGCTACGAAATCGATTGCCATTACAGCTGCAGCCCGAGCAGTAGATACTGTATAAGGGACTGCCATCGGGTTTCTAGCTGCTCCACCGATATATACACCACTTGCTTTCGTTTCCACGGGATTCAAACAGGTATGAATCTCCTTTATAAACCCTGAAGGAGCTTTATCAAGTCCTAGTAAATCTACTACTACCTTGCTCTTTGGATGTGGAACCATTGCAGTTGATAATACGACTAGATCGAATTTTTCTCGAATGATTTTCCCGCGAATTACATCTTCACCTCGTAATAGAAGTCGTTTCGTTTCTGGATCTTCCCGAATTTCAGCGATCTTACCTTTTTTAAATCTTATTTGTGGATTTTCTCCCCGAATACGGGCAAAATATTCCTCTTCATCTTTCGATGTTGTCCGAATATCTATATAAAATATTGAAACTTCAATATCATCGTATTCTTGGACTATCAATTGTGCATTTTTCATTGCTACTAAGCAACAGACTCCACCTGAACAATAAGCATTTGTTTTCACATCGCGTGATCCAACACATTGAATCATTGCAATCTTTTTTGGAGTCGTCCCATCAGAAATTCGACAGAGATGACCACCTGTCGGTCCTGTGGGACTAAGAAATCGCTCTAATTCAATTTGTGTTAGAACATCATAATATTTACCATATCCAAAATCGCCATGTTTTGCAACATCATAGACTTCGTACCCAGTGGTAATCACAATGGCCCCGACTTCAATCTCTTCGATCCAGGGTTCCATTTCATAATCAACAGCCCCCGCCATACAATTCTTTTGACATTGCTTGCATTGAATGCATGTATTCATGTCAATATAGGCCTTTTTTGGAACTGCATTTGGATGAAGAATATTTATTGCTTTTCTAGTACCCAATCCGTAATCAAATTCATTCGGTACGAGAACTGGGCACTTTTCCATACATCTGCCACAGCCAGTACATTTATCCCAATCAACATAAGCTGGTTTATGTTCAATTGTTACTTTATATTGTCCTGCGCTACCTCTAATATATTTGATTTCACAATAAGTTCGTAATTCAATGTTGGGGTGACGTGCAGTTTCTACCATTTTAGGGGCTAAGATTCAGATAGCACAATCGTCAGTGGGAAATGTCCGGTCCAATTGAGCCATTTTCCCACCAATACTAGGCAAAGTATCAACAAGATACGTCTTATATCCCGCATTTCCGATTGCTAATGCAGCACTTATTCCGCCAATTCCTGCGCCTATCACCAGAACTTCCTTCGTTACATCTATCTCCTTCAAAGGGACATCATCTAGTAAAAAGGCTCGTTCAACTCCTGCTGCAATGAGCGCTTTAGCCTTTTTTGTAGCATCTTCTTTTGTACCTGGGTTTACAAAGGAAACCTGTTCGCGTAGATTGACCATTTGAAAATAGTATTGGCTTAACCCGGCAGATTCAACTAAAGCTCTATAAGTTGGCTCATGGATTTTAGGAGTGCAGGCCCCAACAACTATTCGATTTAAGTTGTGATTGACAATATCTTCTGCAATCGTTTCTTGACCTGGTTCGGAACATGTAAAAGTTGATGTTTTCGTTAAAACCACATTTGGTAAAGTTTTTGCAAACACTGCCACCTCTTCGACATCTACGACACCGCCGATGTTTACGCCTCATACGCGCAGTTTAAATTCTGCAATGCGCAAACATAAACACCAATTCTAGGTTCTAAATTTTCCAATGCCATCTTAAACACCTTATTTTATCTTATCACAACACCTCTTTTTAATGATGACCAATTAAGGCGCGTTTAACCTGCACCTTTATCTTTTTTTTATCAAAATCAAAACTAGGAGCAATTAATTGAATCAGTTTCGATATTTTTCCACCAGATAGACTCATTTCTTCCATAATTTCCTTGGCAAATTCCTTTAATTGCGTTTTTTCCATTGAAATTACTCCAATTTACACTCAATTGATGATATGAAAATATCGTTTTAAAAATTATGGTAATAGAATTTATCTGTAAAATTTTAGAAAAAGAGCAAATATTTAACCCTCATATTTCTACCAATTTAATATTAACTAATATAGCTCAAGCCACTAATCAAATTCTTCCTTTATTTCTTCCCAGTACACCTTACATCGTTCAACGTTTCCGAAAGTACATTTTTCATAAAGTTCAAGCATTTTCCATATCTTAAATAGGATTTTCGGAAAACAAAGGGTATGGCAAAGACAATAACCCCCCAAAACATACAAGAAAGACGTTCAAACCCGGTTGATCCGCAAAAATTAAAATATATTTTTTGACTTATATATGGGAGGTATTTCTTTATCGACATTCAACAGTGTATAAATTCCCGTCATTGCCGACCGGATTGATGTTTCAACCAGAAAAACACATTCCTCTGGAATTTCCACAAACTGACCTATGAAAGCCAGATTGGTAGAACCCGGCGGTACGACCAGCGGGCGGTCACTATGTTTACGCGGCATGAAATGCGCCGTGTCATAAGGCATCATGTTTGGTATGCAGGTTGAATTTTCCAGGATGTGTGGCAGATCCTCATCAAATCCAAATTGCTTGCACACTTCGGTTAAAATTTCCTTTCCATTGCAATCGGGCATTTTCTTTTTAACGTAATCGCCTTCCTTATCCTGGATCAGGCCATAGCCCATCCAGAAGATAACATCATCTGGCTGGTCTGGAAATTGCGGCTGTTTGGGAACATGCACTGACATATACCAATTGGAATCTTTAAAAGTGACGAGATCTGCATCCCCATCGGCGTTGCCTGTGAATTTTTCGTACAATTTAATGAACCTGTCATCTTTTCCAGTTACAGAAAAAACAATCCATTTTGTTTTTTCAATATTACCGCAGAATACAGCGGGATCACCGAATTCTACCGGTTCTTCAGAGCGTAATGCACCTGCAGTTTGACGGGCGTTTTTCAGACTGGTTATCATGTTTTCCCATAATTTCCAGGAACCGTCGAGTTTTCCCATTTCAACAGGCGCTGGATCATCCATTGAGCCAGCTCGGGAATCGGCTACCATGGAGCCATTGGTTACCAATACAATGTCATCGTCTGTTATGGTTATCTCTTTTTCTTCACCTGCCTTGGTGTAATGAATCTTGCTCACTGTAATTTCATCCTTTACAGCCTTAAAATCCATATCATTTACCCGGCAGCCCATATTGAAATCGACTCCCTGGCTTTTTAACCAGGTCACTAATGGCAAAATTTGGGAATCATACTGGTTGAAAGTCGTTGATACTTCGGCCTCTTCTGGTTTAGTGCGCCCAAACTCATGGGCGAATCGTAGAAAATATCTTTTACATTCAATGGCGCTGTGCCATGTTTCAAAACCAAACATGGACGCGAAAACATGCCACATATTAGTCTGAAAAAACTCAGGTCGAAAAAAATCGCTGATTTTTTTTCCATCCATTTCATCTTCCGGAAGTAACCAGAACTTGACCAAGCTATCCTGGTCAATTTTCGGCATGTCAATCCGGGCTTGTCTTTTCACGATAACAGGAGTTTGGTTTTTTCCCACTATACGTGTTTTGACATTTTTTGGGTTTTCCTCGTTAAATTTAAGAATTTCATCCATGACCACCAATTCTGGATTTGTTATCGAAGGAATGCTTTCAAATAGATTCCAGGTGCAGTTATAAGCTGGATAATTGTATTTACGTGCGCCTCGGGCCACGTATTTTTCCGGAGTACCAATACCATCAAGAGCCCCACCAGCTATATCCATTACTTCAAAAATATGGACATTACTACCAGCAACCTTGGCATCACGGACGGCAAAAGCAGCGGCTGCCAATCCGGCAATGCCACCACCAACAACATAAACCTGTGTTTTTTCTGTAGTTTTCATGATGTTTTTTCCTCTAAGAATATTTTTTTGTGGCAATATTTTATTCCTGAAGGACCTTGCTATTAATAGTGTCGTGTGCCGTATTTGTATATAAGTGTTTCTAGATTTTAGGATTATTGTTGAATTTCTCTTTATATGGGAGGAAATAATGAATACGTGAGAGTTTTTTGACTTTTTTCCTCTGAAATCGTACCATCTGCAACAAGCTTTGAAGTTTCTATTGAATTATTTAATCTCGCCATGAAAAAATTATTCAAAGCTCCAGGTTCTGCAAGTGCTCTAATTCCAACATCCCAATAATCAACTCCTAATTCAGTCCATAAATCCCATGTATGTTTCCCGAGGGGATAATACTGCTTCATCACGAACCTATCTGGAATGTCTCCATAACAAAATTTTCCCATTCTAGCTAACCACAACAATGTTATTTTATTGGAAACTTTAATTTTGAAATTCTCATTGTAAATATTACGGGGATAATATCTGCATAGTCCACGGAGTTATAGGGGCATAAAACATCAGAATACCTAAAAACACAGGGGTGTACAAACAATTACTGTCCGATTAAGGCTCTCTTTACTTGCACCTTTATCTTCTGCTTATCAAACTCAAATTGAGGAGCAATTTTTTGAATTAATTTTGATATCTTTCCACCAGATAGACTCATTTCTTCCATAATTTCCTTGGCAAATTTTAAAAATTGTGGTAATGAAATTATTCTAAGGAATTTTTAAAAAAGAGTTATTATTTACAATCTTTTTATATTTAAATACTGGTTTTTACGCGTTTTCAAGCCGCGTTTTTTTCGATAGTAATTTAATGTCATTGCAACTAGACCAACTAGTCCGACGAGGAAGGTGAACCCTGGAATGCCGCCGTTAGGTTCTTCTTGTTGAGTGATCGTAATGAAAACCGTATGTGGCGCGCCCAATAACCCAATGGAATCGTTGTACTGGATGGTGTAGTTCCAGACGCCAAGGGCGCTGGTATTGATGATTATATTCAAATTCTCACCACTGGTCCACGTAGTCCAATTCAAATAGGGCGTGTCATTTCTCAAGATGCGGTATTCTCCGCCATCCCAATTATCGGTGAGGATCCAAGGAATGGCGGCGACGGAGCCGTATCTGTGAGTTGCGTTAAGGGGCGTATTTGAGATCGGAGGTGTTTGGTCTTCGATGGTAATGAAGACCAAGTCAGGTGCTCCCCATAGACCAATGGAGTCATTGTACTCGATGGTGTACATCCGGCCACCAAGGGCACTGGTGTCAACACTCACATTGAAGGGCGTGTTATCTATCCAAGTAGCCCAGCCGAGATATGGGCTGCCATCCAACAGCACCCGATATTGTCCGCCTGCCACATTGTCATACAGGGTCCACGTAATGTTAGCTGAGGAACCAAGCGCATGGGTGGAGATCGGAAGAGC
>JABXJU010000245.1 GCA_013375405.1 Candidatus Helarchaeota archaeon | reverse complement strand
CTTTCATCGACCAGCAGGAAATCCACACTGCGCTCATTCGTATCAATGAAGAGGAGGGATGCGATTTCGCGCGGCTGCATTTCTTGACTAAACGGGATGAAAATGTCTACCGTGCGATCTGGATTGAATTTTAGGGTAATTTCACCGTGCTTATTAGTTTCCAACTTATGAAAATGGCGTGTCGGGTGAAATGGAATGTATAACTTGCTTCGCGGTTCGATCACCAGCACCACATTGTTCCCATCAAGATAGCAGAGGCATTCTTCCAACTTCATCGAATTCTTTTTGTATTCAGGATTTCGAAGTCGTTTTTTCTTCTTGAAGCACCACGAATTCCACGACCGCAAAATATCTTTCGTGATGCGGGCTGCGGAGTGGCAGTAGTGCGTATGGAAGCGGGGAAAGTTTGCTTTCCATTCGAAGTAGAAGCTCTTGCGAATTTTGGGGTACGACGAATAATTGTAGTAGGTGTTCCCTTTCTTGGACACTTTTTGGAAAAGTGGGTTGTCGACGGACTTTGCGATCAAAAAATTCACCGAATACTTGAAGCAGGAGATCGCGAGTGCGATTTTATCGTGCTTGCGCTTGGTCAGTTTAAAAGAAGTGAGGCGAACGGTTTTAATCGTTTTCAAAATGTACCCTCATTAACAAATCACGATACCTTACACAACCATCCATTATAAATCTGTCCGATCAAAATGCGCAAATCGCTTTTTTGCGCAAAATGCGCTAGTAAAAATTAAGATCAGTTCATATTATTTTTATTGAAATTTATTTACTTTTATTCGCTTTATGTAGCTGTTTTCGAACCCTTTATTAAATTGACAGATGTGTGTTAAAATATCTTATTTTTCAAGAAATCCAAAAAAAGTACGAGAAATTTATTGTGCTCTAAGGAAGTAAAACATAATTGTCTTTAAAAGTCTCCATGATGGCTCTTGGATTTCTTTCTATCATAACTCTTGTAATAATTTTGATTGGATTACTTGCTCCTACTTTTTTTACCACCGAACAACTTTTTAGTCTTATCCTAGTATTGTGTACTCTTCTTGGGATATTAGCCCCCTTCTCATTTCAATTTAAAAATTTTAAAAGAATAACGTGGTCTATTTTCACAGTTGCCATGGTGGGCAATTTTTTTTGGTTTTTTATCTACAACTTCTCGTACATCCTCTTTTTTTTTCTCTGCGACCTTTGTTTCATGTTTATATATGGTCTTTTTTTCACTCTGATTCCGTATTATACTATTAAATACCAAGGAAAGTTTGAACAGAGCTCTATTAAGGGCTATCACATTCATGAAAATTTATACGGAATTCTGCTAATCTTACTCGGATTTTTCAGCATTTTCCTTGCGTGGAGGTGGCAAATAAATCGTGAGGTCTTGAACTTTTTAAAAACCCATCTTTTCCTCTATTTCGGGATTTTTTCTATCATATTGGGCGGCTTCTTTATAGGGCGAGATTATCGCGATGTAAAACGGCTCCTCTTTATTGAGAAAATGGAAACGCGTAGGTTAAATCTTGATTTCAATATCCGCGAGAAATTTTTTCGCATTAGCCAATTCGGATTGCCCTTAACCTTACTTGGTATAAACATCTTGTTTCAAAATTGGGTATTTAGCGAAATCTTTCTATTCCATAGATCGCTTGTTATAACCGTCGGATTCGTTCTGATCATCTTTGGTGCAATAATAGGGGGGCTGAATTCGACATATTTTGCAAAAAAGGCAAATTCTGTGATTTATTAACTCAATTACATTGTGTAAAGATTGTATCATTATTTTATTAGAATGTTCAAAAATGAATGAGCAAAATCAGATAACTAAAAAAAGGGGAGAATTAAGGAATGTTAGTTTTCGATTAACGTTCGATTTTTATTTTTAGAATAAATTGTTATTCCTAGTAGAACTACAATACCAAAGAATACATATAGGAGTTCAAATCCTGGTATGCTTGATTGTAGGGTTGTCGTCATTGCAAACACTATATCTCCAGGATCAAACCTTGCTACTTCAATGTAATAGTATCCACTGGAGGAGCATTTGTACGAAAGAACCTCGGAGGAGCCAGGATCAGCAGAGGAAGCAACTAGACTTTGCGATGGATTATAAAAATACAAATCCAAATCCTCTCCTAATGTACCAATTGCTACAGTCAACGTCTGCCCGTCATTACAGGATATTTTATACCATGCTGAGCCGTCGGAACTATCTAGCGTATCACCGAGACTTCCCGCTGTTATTGTTTCCGCAGTGCCAATTGTGGTCCCATAACCGGCCGCGACTGGTAGGCAGGAGAAGATCCCCATTAGAAAAACCACAGAGCTAATTAAGATGAGTTTCTTATAAACACGCTTCACCATTTTTCTCATTCCCTCATTAATAGTGTTGGGTGATCTAATAGAAATTTAGGAGGCATTTACTATAAAAATTTATTGAAAAAAATGGTGGATAACAGATAGATCTAGCTGAGAAATTATGGGATGCTATGTTATAAAGTGTCTTAATCTACAAGCGTTTTTCGCCCTCTTAATTATTATTTATCTCCAACTCCTTTTTGAAAACATCATTCTCTATTTCTCCTAACCTTTCAAATGCGTATAATATCCTTATGAAAAATGAAACCTTAAAAGTTACCATCTATTGAATAACATTGTGCATAAAGAAAATCAGGTGATAGTTCTCAATATCTTCTTACATGGCCCGCTGGGTAGTGGGAGGAACACCTTTCTTCAATGGTTAGTACAAAATGAGAATTTATTGGATGCGAATTTTTTAAAATCGATTGAATATGAGCAAAAACAATTACGGGCTCAAATTAATCGCTATATGAGAGCTTTAAAGGAGTTACCGCGCACTATTAAGCAAAATCTCGATAAATTAATCCAAGAACAAAAATGTGAAGAAGCAAATACCTATTTTGAAATCTCTAGTTATCGAATCCAAGAACTTTGCAGAGCTTACGATGGAGAACTTAATCGTTACACAAAAAAATCAATTAAGAAGCTCCAAGCTTCAAGATTAAAAACTATAGGTAAAGACCAGACTTTCTCATCCATCGATATAGTGGGTTCTATTCCTAATATGATTTATCGCATTCACTATAACATTGGACCACCTCCAAATCAAATCGAGCTAAATACTTTTCTTTCCACAATTGATGGGCTTATCTTTATTTGGAATTTTCAAAGTGGAATTGAGGAAAATATCGTTATTTTTGAAGAATTATTAAATAACCTACCTCCAAATGCTCGGGTTCCTCTGGTCATTGCCTTGAACAAAGTCGATCTTCCCCATACAATTACCTCTGCGGATGTACGTCACCTTCTCACTCAAGCTCGATATGAGGAAAAGCTTCGAACAACCTTACTTCCAGACACGTTCTCTCAGGAACTAACAATATTTGAAACGGTAGGCACGCAGGGAATTAACATAAAAAATGTGATTCGGAGTGTAGTCCGTATTATAGTAGCTAAAAACCGTTCTCAAATCCAAGAACTTACAAATCTCTTATATCAGGAGGTTCAGAGATGAGCGACGCTGATGGGCATTTAATAGAACATAAGTTTCGGTCTGCCATTCAACCAATGCTGTCACAGTGGGACCAGTTCAAAAACGCAATATTCGCTGAACTTCGTATTCTTCGACATGAGCTCCAAGTGAAAATTGCCCAAATAAATGGAAAACCATTAATTTTAAATGAAACTGAAATTCCCTCCTTTAAAACTATCGCATCCCCGACATCGAAGGATTGGGATACTCGTCTGAAAGAGGAAAAAGAAAAATTAGAGTACCTAAAGTTTAATTGTCATGAACAGATAATTTTTAAGGAAATCCAGCCCGACCCCAAAAATTCTCGAATATACAATTGTAGAAGTGAATTCATTCTAGATAAAGAAACAACACGTGTCTTCTTCCAAATTCGCCTTCCTTTGCGTTATCCCTACGAATGTCCTATTGCAGATAACTTCGGATTCAAGCATTACATCCAACCTGCAGGTGATCATCGCAATGCCTGTCTAGGGCAAATCAAGGAACGTTGGAACAAAGATGGAAGTATGGGCATTGCCCATTTTCTCTTAATTTTAAGTTATTATACGGCACTGGCTCTTTTCACGAAGAATCTCTATTGAGTATTTTCAACAATTTGATTATACTCCCTTAAATTCTTAGATAAAAAAAGGAAAGATATAATCGAATGTGATTATTTTATTTTGATATTTTCGATATATTTTATAATCTTTGGGATTATCTTCAACCGCGTGTAAAAATACTCATTCACTAATTTTACGACGAGGAATCTCGATTCAGAAATCGTTTTACTCCATTCTTCATCCGAGAGATCTTCAACTCCTGTTATATCATCCCGTAATTTCATTAATGCATCAACTATTTTTGATTCTGTTTCGCCCTCACAGCAATCCACAACCAGTTTAACCAAATTACTCGCCTGTTTTGCTACAGTTTTCTTATCAATATTTGAATCAGATTTCCCAGCATCATCTATCGTATCAATTAACGACCATACTTGATATAACGCCGCAGCAGGTTCATCGAACAATTCTCGAATAAACATTGCCTCAATATGCGCGCCTGTCAAACGAAAGATATTATATAATCGCTTGGCTACTTTCCCGTAATTTTCATGCCCTTCCTTTGTATAGTAGCGTACCTGTCCCTCTAATGCGTCGACATAATTGTCCAATTCATTTGGTGTTAAGTGTTCCCGTAATTTCGTGAAGAGCGGAACTGATTCCGCCTCTAGATAAACTTCTTGAAAATAGGGATCTAGTTGTCCATCGAGGGGAATTATATTGCCATCTGGGGCTTCCCAAGTCACATCGAGCATGTTAGAAACGTTAATTATACGTCCCTTTTCTGGTTCAGCGACCAACCAATCAAGTTTACACCATCCTGGATCCTTTTCTCCATACGACCACTTTATCTTCTTAGATTTCCCTTTTTCATCTTGAACGTTCATATATCCTTGTTTAACATCGGTAGAATCCCATGACATTGGAGCACCTGCTTTTATTAACTTTCCATCTTTCTTCACGTTCTCTTGCCACGTACCCCACTTCACTTCTATTAATTGATACGTGGGCGAATAGAGTTTATCAAGTGCTTTCTTTCTCATAACTTCTCCACTAATTTTACATGCTTCTTTTTTAGTTTTTGCAATAATATTCACTCTCTCAAAAAAATCTAAATCGCCTGGATATCGCTGAACCTTCCCTTGTGCCGCTGAACCCGACAATGAAATCGCAGTTTCAACAATTCCTTCTGTATCCGGAAGCCCGACAATATCCGCAATTTTTCGAAATCGTTCTAGGTCCTCAGAATCAAAATCGATGAGCGAAACTTCGTGTCCATAGACACCCTTATCTTTATCGATAGAAACGTCACCCTCAGTCTCTTGGGCGGCTTTCATGTCCTCAATCCACTTTACTGCTTTCTTTTCATCAATTTCCACGCCCAACCGTCGCCCTGCTTCTATTATCTGCTTAATATCTTCATCTTTATCCGGCATTTTACCAACTCCTTAGTATTGTCAAATATACGACTCCCGTTATTAAAATATTATTATATTTAGAAATACTCCGATGAATGTATATATTCAAAAATACACACTAAATACAAATGAGTTAAGAAAACATGGAATTTGCACTAAAGATCAGATAAAGTTATTAAAAGGGAGTTACAAATTAAGTAGGGAGAATTGTCTGAAAAAACAGAATTTCGCATGAGGATAAATTATGCTTTTTTACGAAATCTTAGTCATCATAGTTATTGTCCTTTGTTTCTTATGCTC